>JBDIAG010000113.1:0-9264 GCA_039812305.1 Actinomycetales bacterium
AGCCGAAGATGAACGGCCCGGTGAAGCCACCAATGTTGCCGAAGGTGTTGATCAGCGCTAGGCCGGAGGCCGCGGCCATCCCGGTGAGGAACCTGGTCGGGACACCGAACGAGATCGGGAACGCCCAGCACAGGCCCATCGCCGCCAGGCTGACGCCGACCAGAGTCAGGGTCGGCGAGTTCGCCCAGATCGCGATCAGGATGCCGACGGCGCCCATGACAGCGCTGATCGCGACGTGCATCGTGACCTCGTCGTGCTTGCGTGAATGAGAAGACCAGAAGATGAGGAACAGCGTGGCGAAACCGTACGGAATGGCGGTGAGCAGTCCGATCTCGAGCACGCTGTACGTGACACCGAACTGAGACTGGAACCCCTGGATGATGGTCGGTAGGAAGAATCCGATCGCATATAGGCCGTAGACGATGCAGAAATACACCACGCACAGGATCCAGACCTTGGCATTCAGGAGCACGCCACGGATTGAATGGCTCTGATATCCGGCCACTTCCTGATCCAGGTCGGCGGTCAGGACCGACCGCTCCTCCTCGGTCAGCCACGTGGCCTGTGACGGTCGGTCCGTGAGGTAGAACCAGCACATGAGGCCGAGCAGGATGGCCGGGACACCGGTGGCCACGATCATGAACCGCCAGCCCGGAAAGCCGACTGCGTCACCGAGAGCGATGAGGGCGGAAGCGAGTGGCGCGCCGATCACCGAGGACAACGGGATGCCGACCAGGAACAGGGCGAACGCCTGGGCGCGATCCCGTTGGACGAACCAGTAGGTCAGGTACAGCAGGATGCCGGGAGTGAAACCGGCCTCTGCCACACCCAGCAGAAAGCGGAGTGCGAACAGCCAATTCTGGCTCGGAACGAAGGCCGTGGCCGTCGCGACGATGCCCCAGGAAACCAGGATCCGGGCGATCCACTTACGAGCCCCGAACTTGTGCAACGCCATGTTGCTGGGTACCTCGAGCGTGATGTACCCGACGAAGAAGATGCCCGCGGCAAAGCCGAAAGCTGTTGCCGTCAGGCCCAATTCGTCGTTCATCCCGTTCGGGCCGGCGATGCTGATATTGCTCCGGTCGATGTAGTTGACCAGGTAGCAGAGGCAGAGGAAGGGCATCAGGCGCCATAGCACCTTCCTCCTGGTCCGCTGCCGGACGGTGCTCACTGCGATGGGTGTTGTCATGCGGTTGACGTCCTTGTCACTTGGTGTCACGCGAGATGGAGACGACTCGTGCGGACAGCCGGACCCGTCGGCTGGATCGCTCTGTCTCGGAGCGCGTCGACCCGGGCGGTGGTCGTGCCAATTACTATAGTGGTCAAACCAATAGAGTCAATAGGTCTGACCAAAATCATGGTCCTGGGCACCCCACGTGAGGGCGGACGGCCGGCGCTCTTCGGCTGTGCGGCTACTGGGGCTACCGGAGAATCAACCGGTCAGAGGAGGCCGCGCTCCATCGCGAGGGTCACCGCGCGCGTGCGGTCGGCGACGCCGAGCTTCTCGAAGATCTTGATGAGATGCGTCTTCACCGTCGAGGCGCCGATCCCGAGATCGGTGGCGATCTGCTTGTTGCTCCGCCCGGCGGCGACCAGGCCGAGCACCTCCAGTTCGCGTGGTGTGAGCACCGGGTCAGGGCGTCGCATCCGCTCCACCAGCCGTACCGCGACCTGGGGCGAGAGCGCCGACTGCCCGGCGGCCACCGACCGGATGCCGGCGACGATCTCCTGGCCCGGGGCAGCCTTCAGCAGGTATCCCGCGGCACCCGCCTCGATGGCGGCGAGGATCTGATCGTCCGTCTCGTAGGTGGTGAGGATGAGGACGCGTGGCGGGGGCGCGCCGGCCTCTCCGCCGACGATCCGGGTGGTCGCCTCGACACCGCCGACGCCGGGCATGCGTAGGTCCATCAGGACGACGTCGGGTCGCAGCGCCGCCGCCATGCGCACTGCCTGTTCTCCGTCGGAGGCCTCCCCGACGACCTCGAAGTCCGGCTGGTCGGACAGCATGCCGGCCAGGCCGGTGCGGACGACGGGGTGATCGTCGGCGACGACGAGGCGGATCACCCTGCACCTCCAGCCGTCGCGGTTCCCATGGCCGTCCTCACCGGCGGAAGGTCCACCTGCACCTGGGTGCCGGCGCCCACCGCCGACGAGACCTCGAGCGTCCCGCCGGCGAGGGCAACCCGCTCGGTCATCCCGTCGATCCCGAAACCGGTTCGCGCAGCGCGGGAATCGAAGCCGCGGCCGTCGTCTCGTACGAACAGCCGCGTCGCCTCGTCGGTCACCGTCACCCGGACGAGGACGAGCGTCGCCGCGGCATGCTTGCGGACGTTCGCCAGGATCTCCTGCAGGCAGCGGAGCAGGACGACCTGCGTCTCTCGATCGACCACGGCGGCGGTGTGCGTCAGCTCGAGATCGATCGTCAGTCCGGCCTCGGCGCGGAACCGCTCGACGAAGCGCTCCAGCGCCGCATCGAACGCGGTCTCGCCCGGTACCGCCGCGGTCCGGGCGACGAGCGACCGCGCTTCGCCCAGGGCCTCGCGGGCGACCTGTTCGACGGTCGCGATCGTCGCCGTCGCGGCCTCCGTGCGACCGCCGCGGGCCTGGACGCCCGCCCGCTCGGCGAGCATCACCAGCCCGGCGAGCGTCTGGGCGAGCGTGTCATGGATGTCGCGCGCGAGCCGCTCGCGTTCCGCGACGGCGCCCCGTTCCCGGCTGAGCACCTCAACCTGCGCCTGCGCGGCGGTGAGCTCGGCGACGAGACGGTTCCGCTCCTGACCGTATTCCTCGATGCTGGTGATCCACAGCCCGAGACCGATCGCGAAGGTGAAGGACAAGACCGCCACGATCACTCCCTGGACCCAGCCCTGGGTGGCGAAGTCGAAGCCGACGACGAAGCCGGCGAACACGGCCAGGGCGAGACACGCCGAGGCGACGACCGGCCACGGCCGGCCGGGCACGACGAGCCAGGCCAGGGGATAGGCGACGCACTGAAGGATCGCCAGGTCCGGGAACGCCGCGACGCCGATCCCGAGTGCGATGGCCGTGACGGCTACGAAACCGATGGCGCGCCACCGGCGGTCACCCGGGACGGCGCCGCTCTTGCTCACGACCGGCCGGGCGAACGCCAGATAGGCGGCCAGCACCAAGCCGAGTGAGGCCACGGCCGCGACGATGTCGAAGAGACCCGCCGGGGTCTCGACCGCAAAGCAGATCACGGCCATCACCCCGGCGAGCCCACCGACGGCGACGTCCCACCAGTGTCGCGAGTGCATCATGAGGTCAACCTACGAGTCGCGTCGCGTCCAGCGGAATGTGACGCGGGCCAGGATCAGCCCGGCGACCAGCCAGATCCCCAGGACGATGGCAACCCCGGGCAGGTTCCATGCCTCGCCCTGCTCGGCCAGATGGAACTCGTCCGGGAGGAAGACGTAGCGCATGCCCTGTGCGATCCACTTCAGCGGAAAGATCGCAGCGACGTTCTGCAGCCATGCCGGCAGGATGGTGAAGGGCAGATACACCCCGGAGATGAACTGCAGGAACAACACGATCGGGATCACGACGGCGCTGGCGCTGCGTCCGGACCGGGGTACGGCAGCGAGCGCGATGCCGAGCAGAGCCGTGGTCGCGAGCCCCAGCACGAACACCCAGGCGAAGGCGAGCCAGCGGTCGGCCGTCGAGGGCAGTTCGATGCCGTAGGCCACCACCCCGACCGCGAGCAGCAGTGCGACCTGCAACACGCCGGTCACGGCGACCTGCGCGAACTTGCCGATGAAGTAGCTCACCGCGGGCAACGGCGTTCCGCCGAGGCGCTTCAGGGTGCCGTCGCTGCGCTCGTTGGCGATGTCGACGGCGAGGTTCTGAACGCCGGACAACAGCAGGCCGGCGGCGATCATCCCCGGAAGGTAGTAGTGCCCCGCGGTGATCTCCGGGAAGGGCGGGCCGCTCGGGCCGGCGCCGGTCGAGGAGAAGATCGTCGCGAACAGCGCGAGGAAGAACACCGGGAAGAGAAAGGTGAAGAAGACCTGGTCCGGTGAGCGGAAGTAGCTGCGGATCTCATAGCCGGCGCGATGCATGCCCAGCGTCATCGGGTTGCGGACCGCCGGACTCGCCGTGGTGATGCTCATCGGACGATCTCCCAGTCTGCGTTCGCGGCATCTCCGCCCGTCTCGGTGGCAACCTCCGACGACTCCGCCACCAGGTCGAGGTAGATGTCCTCCAGTGAGGGCCGCAGGATCTCGAGTCCGGGCGGCTCCTGACCGAGCCGGTCCGCGAGCGCTCGCGCGACGGTGAACGGGGTCGCGGAGCGCTCCTCGCGTATCGCGCCGCTCTCGATCCACCGCACGATCGGCAGCCGCGCCCGGGTCGATCCGATCTCGCCGACCGGTCCGATCGCACGCAGCCGTCCGGCCGCCACCACTGCGACCCGGTCGGCGAGTTGGGCCGCCTCGTCGAGGTAGTGCGTGGTGAGCAGGATGGTCGTGCCCTCGGCCTGCAGCCGGCGGATGAGGTCCCAGAACTCGCGGCGCGCGTGCGGGTCGAAACCGGTCGTCGGCTCGTCGAGGAACAGCAGATCGGGGTTGCCGATGACGCCCAACGCGACGTCGACGCGACGCTGCTGGCCGCCGGAGAGCTTGGAGACCCGGGTCTTCGCCTTGTCGGTGAGCCCGACCGCCTCGATCACCTCGTCGACGTCCCGCGGCCGCGGGAAGAAGCCGGCGAACTGCCGGATCTGCTCGCGGACGGTGACGACTCCGGCCTGCCCGGAACTCTGCAGCACGATTCCCAGCCGTGCCTTCCAGTCCAGGCCTCCGGTCCCGGGGTCGGCGCCGAGCACGCTCACCTCGCCGCCGTCGCGCCGACGGTAACCCTCCAGAATCTCCACCGTGGTGGACTTGCCCGCCCCGTTGGGCCCGAGAAGGGCGAACGTCTCACCTCGGGTGATGTCGAAGGACACGCCGTCCACGACCGCACGGTCACCGTATGTCTTGAGCAGGTTGCGCACCCGCACCGCTTTCTCTCTCATGCCTCCAGCCTCGTCGCGGCACCCCGATCGAGAAACCACTTGTCGGCGGAGTGGGCATCCCCCATTCGGTGGATGCCGCAGGAAGACGGCGAGGCGTGTTCCGGCTCAGCGGGGGCGATATGGCTCCACCGGATACCCGGCATCTCGCCAGGCGGAGAATCCTCCCGCGAGGTGGGTGACGTCGTCGAGCCCCATCTGGGTCAGAGACGCGGCCGACAGCGCCGAACGCCACGCCGACCCGCAATACAGCACGAGCCGGCGCCCGTCATCCAAGGCCGGACGGTAATACGGGCTTTCCGGATCGACCCAGAATTCCAGCATTCCTCGAGGTGCTCGGTATGACCCCGGGATGATGCCCTCGCGGGCCCATTCCTGAGGCTCGCGAATATCGACGAAGAGCGTCGATTCATCGTCGAGCAGGGCCCGAGCTTCGCTCAAAGACAGCGGAGGTGCAATCTGATTCGCTTCGGCGACAAGCTCTGCGGCGGGTTTCGTCAATGCCGTTCCTGGGCTGCGGGTCATCGTGGATCTCCTCCCTTGGGCCCCTCCGATTCTGTCATGTTCGTCGCTGAGCGTTCGATGGCCCACGGAGTCGTCTCAGGTCTCGCGCAGAGCTATCCGGCCGGACCGTCGTCGGTCCAGGGGCGGATGATCGCGGACACCTCGGCCTGGTAGATCAGCTGCGGATCCACGCCGGTGGACTGAAGGTGTCCGTCGAGCTCGAGGCTGATGACGCCGTGCAGGCGGGTCCAGGCGTTGAGTCCAGCCAGCAGAATGGCGTCGTCGAGGTCGGGCAGGTCGGTGCGCCGTTGCCAGTCGCGCAGCTGGCCGGCGAGCGTCCGGTTGACCGGCGGGGGATCGGCCGGGGTCGCCCGCGCGATCGAGTCGAGAAGGACGGCCATGCTGCGGCTGGCGGCCGCGATGATCGGCTGCGGGGCCAGCTCGCCGGAGCCGGCCACCGTGGAGAACACCAGCCGGTACCGGTGGGGCTGACGAAGGGCCCAGGCTCGGTACTGGGTGGCGACGGCGTGCCAGCGCGCCCCACCGGAGCGATGCGGTCGGCGAGCCGCGGCCTCGATGGCATCGGCGAGATCGCCGTAGGAGTCGACCGCGATACTGGCGAGCAGTTCGTCCCGGCTGCCGAAGTAGCGGTAGATCGCGGGCCCGGTCATGCCCAGCCGTTTCCCGATCGCGTTGAGCGACACGTGCTGCGCGCCGCCGTCCCCGAGCTGTTCCATCGCGGCTTCCTTGATCGCCGCGAGTGTCTCGGCTCGCCGACGCTCACGCCGGTTGGGTGCATCGGGCATCTCGTCCTCCTGGGGTTGACGGCCGATGTTATCACCTCTAACGTAGTTAGAAGATCTAACACACATCCGACCAGGACGGGTTTCGCCGGATCGGCACCCGGCCCCGCCGCAGACCCAGGACTACAAGGAGATGGACATGTCGATCTTGGTCACCGGAGCGACCGGCAACACCGGCTCGCGCATCGTGCAACTGCTCGCGGCTGCCGGAGAACCCGTGCGGGCCATGGTCCGATCGGAATCTGCGGCGCATCGGCTGCCTGCCGGTGCATCGTTCTGTGTCGCCGATTTCGACGCACCCGAGTCGATCGCGGCCGCGCTGGCCTCGGTCACCAGGGTCTACCTGGTCACTCCGTCGTCGGAGCGGGCCGAGCAGCAACAACTGGCCTTCGTGGAGGCCGCGGCGAGACACGGTGTGGAGCGGGTGGTGCTGCTGTCCCAGTACGCCGCGCAACTCGATTCGCCGGTGCGTTTTCTGCGCTATCACGCCGTCGTGGAACAGCGACTCCGGGAGATCGGCGTCGGATACACGATCCTGCGTCCCAATCTGTACTTCCAAGGTCTGCTCGCGTTGGCCGACCAGATCGCGCGGACGTCCGTCCTCGCCGCGCCGATCGGCGACGCGACCGTCAGCGCGGTCGATGTGCGTGACATCGCCGAGGTCGCCGTCGAGGCTCTCACCGGAGGCGACCAGCACGCCGGCGCCACCTACACGCTCACCGGCCCGACCGCGATCACTCATGCGCAGATGGCCGAGGGGCTGAGCGCCGCGACAGGCAGTTCGATCGGCTTCGTCTCGCTGTCCGACGAACAGTTCGCCTCAGCGGCTTCCGGATTTCTGCCGGCGTGGCAACTCGACGGTCTGCTCGAGGACTACGCCCACTATCGCCGTGGAGAGGCTGCCGACGTGTCGCAGGACGTTCCGCGGATCACCGGGCACCCCGCCCGCTCGTTCGCCGCCTTCGCCCACGACTATGCCGACGCATTCATCGGCGGGAACCATTCGTAGCCGATCGCATTTTGTCGTAGTCCGGTCGCGGCGACGGGCGCTCGGCGGGTGACCGGTCCACCTCGTGTCCGTTCTGTCGGTTCCGCAGCCGCTTCTGTTTCTGAATCCGTCCGCTGCCGACTTGGGCATCCGGTTGGTGGCTGAACAGCCAGGTATCGCTGGATGCCCGGCCCGTAACTGGATGCTCGGCGCGCAACCAGATGCTCGTCCGGCTGCCGATGGCACTTCTCCGCCATCCAACTGCCGATGCCACTCCTCGGCCACAGATAATTCGGGGTGTGGTGTCGGATCGGAGCGGTCCCGTTCGTCGTCGACATGAGGCCACCCATCAGGGGCGGTACCACGGTAGGGAGACGCGGACATGAAGCCCGACCGCCACGACGCAGATCACCGTCCACGACGAAGATCAACGTCCACGACGCAGACCACGGTGGACGACGCCGATCACAACCGACGACGCGATGCAGGACCCTGGACGACGACGGCGGCCGTCATGTCACGAGCCGGCATCCGGGACGTGACGATCCAGCCCCGACTCCCCGCGCGACCCGCCGTAAGTGACTGAAACCGTGAGGCATTCGAAGTGACGTTGAGGAGACGATGACAATGCAGTACCTGATTTCCGTGATCGACGACAAGAGCAATCCCGGCAGCACGGACCGGCAGCCCGCCATCAGCGAGTTCAACGAGCGATTGATCGCCGAAGGCTATTGGGTGTTCGCCGGCGGACTCGCGGACACCGACGCGGCCACGGTGATCGACAACCGGGGCGATCAGCCGGTGTTCACCGACGGGCCCTTCGTCGAGTCGAAGGAATACCTCGCCGGCGTGTGGGTTTGGGAGGCCCCCGATCTGGACGTGGCGCTCAGGCTCGCCACCGAGGCGTCGAAGGTGTGCGACCGGAAGATCGAGATCCGGCCGTTCGCGTGACCGATGCGCATGAGGCGGTCACCCGAGCCCACCAGGGGGAGTGGGCCCGGGTGGTCGCGGCGCTCGTCCGGCAGTTCGGTGATCTCGACATCGCCGAGGAAGCGGCCGCCGAGGCGTTCGCGACCGCCGTCGAGCGATGGCCGACCGACGGTGTACCGCCCAATCCGGGTGCCTGGCTGACCACCACCGCGCGACGCAAGGCCATCGACCGCATCCGGCGCGAGAACAAGCGCGACGTCAAGCACAAGGAGGCCCAGATCGTGTACGACGACGACCCGCCGGAGCCTCGTGGCGCGATCGACGACGATCGGCTGCGGCTGATCTTCACCTGCTGTCACCCGGCCCTCGGCATGGAGGCGCGGGTGGCGCTGACCTTGCGCCTGGTCGGCGGTCTGACCATGCCCGAGATCGCGCGCGCCTTCCTGATCCAGGAAAGCGCCATGGGGCAACGGATCACCCGGGCGAAGGCCAAGATCAAAGCGGCCCGCATCCCCTACCGGGTACCGACGGCCGACGACCTTCCCGGACGGATGTCCGGCGTTCTGGCCGTCCTCTACCTGATCTTCAACGAGGGCTACCTCGCCACCGGATCCGACACCGATCCTGTCCGTCACAACCTCACGACCGAGGCGATCCGACTCACCCGCCTTCTTCGCAGCCTGATGCCGCAGGACGGCGAGGTGGCCGGACTGCTCGCCCTCATGCTGCTCACCGAAGCCCGCCGTACTGCCCGGGTCTCGACCGGGGGCGAACTGGTGAGCCTCGACGAACAGGACCGTGCGGCGTGGGATGGCGCCCTGATCGCCGAGGGACATCGGCTGGTGCGCCAACGTCTGGCCGCGGCGCGGGCGGGCAAGACTCCGGGACGGTTCCAGATCCTCGCCGCGATCAACGCCGTGCACACCTCCGCCCGCGACATCCGCGACACCGACTGGTCGCAGATCCTCGCGCTATACGACCAGCTCGTCCGCCTCGACCCGTCGCCGATCGTCGCT
>JBDIAG010000114.1:0-9256 GCA_039812305.1 Actinomycetales bacterium
GGCACCCACGCCGGCGGCCCGGACGACCTCCAGCGGCAGCCGCGCACCGTCCAGAGCCGCCGAGGCCCAGGCCTGCCACACGCCGGCCTCGACCCGCACCTGGGCGCTGCGACGCCGCATCGCCGGATGCCAGCGCAACTGCTCGCAGGCCTGTCGCGCCGCGTTCACGCCGTCGTCGACACCGGGCAGGCCGGTCAGCGCCGCGGCCGCGTCGGAACTCACGGCGTGCAACCTACCTCGCCACGTCGGTGTCGCAGATCCGGGTCGACGGGCGCGGACAAGCCAAACGGCGACCGACCTGTCGAAGCTCGGCCACCGGCCCGGTCCTGTCGAGTGCGACCACTTGTCGAGTGCGACCAGAGGGGCCGCCCGGACAAGCCAAACGGCGATCGACCTGTCGAAGCCGACCGCCGTGGCCCCGATGCTGACGATTACCAGGCGTCCTCACGGCGTCGAGGCGGGTGACTACCCGTCCGATCGCGTCCCACGGAGACTGGTCGCGCGTGGGTTCCGTCAGCTTCGGTGCTGGCTGTACCGGGGGTCGGGACTCCAGTCAGGTGCCCCTGCCTGGACTCGCAATATCCGGTCCAACCCGCGTCACTGACGATAGATACGGCATGCCGGACCTGTGAACCACCGGATGGGTGATGGGTGGTGTCGCAGCGTGACAAAGATTCGCCAGCCGGTCGGGTTGCAATCTGGGCGCGTGGGGTCCATTCTTTCTGTGCCAGCCCTTTGCGGCTGAGCCTGCGCAACCGGCTCCTCCCCCCCGAGCCGGAGGCGCGACGGCCCCCGCCCTCCCCCCCGGCGGGGGCCGTCCTATGTCTGCGACCGATCTGGTGGCTCCGTCGTACTCCACAATCCGCCAGACGGCATCCTCACCTCCGCAATACGCCCGTAGGGATACAAAACGCAGGGTGATCTCTGTCACATTTCCGTGATTGGCTCGTGATCCAGCGCGCCCTCGATAGCGATCATAGTTGCTCCTCGGCAAATGTCAGCAGGTCTCGGATATCGATTTGTGGACCACTTTCTGATGGTTTCTGGATCAACGACTTGACCGTTCTCGTCGGCTCGTTGCCGACGTTGTGCTCATCGAGTTTTCAACAGGCCTTCCGGTGGGCCGCAGTTGTCCACAGGTCGCGGAATGGCTGTTCCCGTGGCGGTTGCGGCATCACTCTCGTCCCGTGACCTACGTACCGCACCGGCCCCGCCAGGAAGTGCTGCTGATCAGTGACGACGAGGAGGTGATCGACGAGGTCTCGATGGTGGCGCAGACCCTCGGAGTGCCGGTGCGTCATCAATCCGGCAGTGCCCGGGCATCGCCATCCGCGCTGGAACAGGCGGGTGCCGGTCTGGTGCTCGTCTCGGCCGATGTGGAGCTCGGGATGCGTCCGCCGGGCGCGGTCCTCCTCACTCGAACAGCAGCCGCCTGTGCGGGGGATGCTGAAGTGATTCAGCTCACACGGCGGGAGCGCCTCACGGAGGTGCTCGCCGCGGTCGCCCAAGAGCGGCCCGGCCCGATCGTCGGTGTGCAGGCCGCCGCCGGGGGCCTGGGTGCGACGACGCTGGCCGCCGCTATGGCGGTCGCGGCGGCGCCGTCCAGCCTGGTCGAACTGGATCCGCTCGGCATCGGATTCGACGCGATGTTCGGAACCGAGGAGGAGGTCGGGCTGCGCTGGCCGGATTTCGCCGGGCTCGACTCACCGGTGGCCGGTGCTCGGATCATGGGGGATCTGGTCGAGGCGGGCGGCGTGCGGCTTCTGGGAACCCGGTGCGTGGGGGACGCCATGCCGCCGGACTGGCTGGCGCAGCGTCACGTCCTGCGGGCGGTCGCCGCGCGGTCAGCGCGAACGGTCGCCGACCTGGGCCGCGCTGCCGACCCGCGGTTCTGGCCCGAGCTCGACGCGGTGGTGTTGCTCGTCGCGAGGGATCCGATCGGGGTCCTCGCCGGAGCTCGCTGTGCGGCACGGTTGACGACGGTGGTGCGGCGAGTGGGGGCGGTTGCGGTGACGAGGAAGGCTCACGCGGTGCCGTCCGACGAGGTGGCTGCGGTGCTGGAGGAGTCGGGTGCTCGGCTCGTGGGTGGATCCGAGTCGGACCGCGCGATCCGCTCGGCTGCCGAGGCGGGGGCCGGCGGTGACTGGCCGATCGGCCTGCGACGTGGACCGGTGGCCCGGCTGGCGCGGACCTGCTGGCAGTGGGTGGGCGCGGAATGAATCCCGTCGACGACGTGCGCAGTGTGCTGAGTCGCGCCGGTGCCGGCGCGACACCGGCCGGGCTGGCCGCGGCTCTTCACGATGCGCAGGCCCGGGGGCAGCGGCCGCGCAGCTCGGCCGAGCTCTCGCGCGCCGTTCCAGTGGTGCGGGCCGAGTTGATCGGTCTCGGGCCACTGCAGCCATTCGCCGAGGAACCCGGTGTGACCGACGTTCTGGTCAACGGCGACGGCGTGGTCTGGACGGATTCCGGCGTCGGGTTGCGCCGTCGAGACCTCCGGTTGGGGCCGGAACCTGTCGTGCGCGCCCTGGCGGTCCGGTTGGCGGCCGTCTCCGGGCGGCGGCTCGACGACGCGCACCCCTGGGTCGACGCGCAGTTGCCGGGCGGCGTGCGGCTGCACGCGGTGTTGCCGCCGGTGTCGGTGGATGGAACCTGCATCAGCCTGCGTGTGCCCGGTCGAGGTTGGAGTCTGGACGACCTGGTCGAGGCGGGCGCGGTGGCACGTTCCTGGCGTCCCGTCCTGACGGCCGTCATGGCCGCGCGGGTCAACTTCCTGGTCAGCGGCGCGACCGGCACGGGCAAGAGCTCGGTGCTGGCGGCGATGCTGGCGACGTGTCCGGTCACCGAGCGCGTCGTCGTGGTGGAGGACACCGTGGAGCTGTCGGTGGGAGCCGGCCATGTCGTCCGGGTCCAGGCGCGTCAGGCGAATGCCGACGGGGCGGGCTCGGTGGAGATGGCGGATCTGGTGCGTCAGGCCCTCCGGATGCGTCCGGACCGGGTGGTGGTGGGGGAATGCCGTGGCCGCGAGGTGATCGACCTGTTGACCGCGCTCAACACCGGGCATTGCGGCTGCGCGACGGTGCATGCCAACAGCGCCGAGGATGTGCCCTCGCGGCTCGAGGCGCTGGGTCTGCTGGCCGGTGTGCCGCGGCAGGCCATGCAGGCCCAGATCTGCGCCGGGTTGCAGCTGCTGATTCATCTGACGCGCGACTCCGTCCGTGGGCGGCGGTTGGCGGGCGTGGCCGTCGTCGATCCGTCGTCGGCCGCCCCGAATGTGAGAACCGCTCTGGCACTGAGTGATTCGGATGAGACCCGAGTCGGTCCGGGCTGGCCCGCGTTGGCGGCGCTGATCGGGTGGATCGGCGGGCCGCCGTGCTGAGCGGGTGTCGGGATGATCCGGCCGCTTCGTTCGCCCGGCCTGTCGGGCGCGGGGCGCCGGCATGTTGACCGGGTCGCTGTGGGGTCTCGCCGCCGGCGTGCTCGTGTTCGCCGTGATCGCGTGGCCCGTGGGAACGCCGTCCCAGCGCCTTCGAGACCTGCGCGGCGGTCAGCCGGCTGCTGTCTCCGGTACCGGGCCGCGACGGTCGGCCGCCGGCGAGGTGTTCTCGACGGTGTGGCAATCGCTGCGACGCCGCCGAGCTCGCGATCCGGACGACGACGCCCTCCTGTTCGTGACTGTCCTGGCCAGTCTGGCCAGAGGCGGGGTGGACGTGCCGCGATCGATGGAGTTCCTGGCCGGCCAGTTCGGGGAGCGGCCGCTCGGGGCCGCGGCCGGAGCGGCGGCCGCGACGGGTGCCGCCGGCGGTTCCGTCGCGGACGCGCTCGCCGATGTGCCGTCCCTGACCGCGCTGCGTCGAACGCTGGCCGTCACCGAACAGACCGGCGCGCCGCTGAGCGACACGCTGACCTGTCTGGCGGAAGGCATGGCGGACGATCTCGACTCGGCGCGAGCGGTGGAGAGCGCGCTGGCCGGTCCGCGTGCGACGTCGGGCGTCCTCACCCTGCTTCCGCTGGTCGGTCTCGGCCTGGGCACCGCTCTGGGCGCGGATCCGTTCACGACGCTGGTGGGCACGACCCTCGGGCGGGGTTGTCTCGTCGCCGGCGCGGCGTTGGCGGCGTCGGGGTGGTGGTGGAGCCGCCGGCTGATCCGGGCAGCGACGAGATGAGCTGGCTGGCGCTCGCGGCCGGTCTGCTCGTCGCCGGGTTGGTCGCCTCTCCCTCGCGATCGACGTCGCGGTTGCGGGAGGTGCGAGGCTCGAGGACATCGGTCCGTCGCGGTCCGTCTCCCCGGTGGATGGACAAGCTTCGTGTGCGCCGGCGGAGACCTGTTCCTCCGCCCGGGGTTCCGGTCGATGCCGCGCTGGTCCTGGACCTTCTGGCTGCGGCTCTGTCGGCGGGGTTACCGATCGGTCGTGCCCTGGAGGTGGTCGGCGAGGCCGTGCAGGACGAGGCGCTCCACGGTGAGGCGTATCCCGCCGGGAGTTCGGGGCGTGGGGACCTGGCGTGTGGGGACCGGCCGTGTCAGGGGCCGAGACGTGGGGACCTGCCGTGTGGGGATCGGGGGCGTGGATACCGGTCGTGTTGGGGCCGGCCACGGGGGGATTTGGTGGGAGGAGGTCTGGCGGGCGGGGGTCCGGCGGGTGTGGGTCTGGCGGGTGAGGAGACGGTGGGCGAGGAGACGGCGGGTGTGGTCGCGCGATGTCGGGCAGTGCGTGCCGAGGTGGCTCTGTACGGAGCGAACGGTCGTCGGCACCGGGGGCCGTCGAGATCCGTCACCCTCGGCGCCGCACTCGGGGCGGCCGGGCGCGCCGTCACGCTGGGCGCCGAACTGGAGCATGCCTGGCCACCGGAGATGCCGCCGGAGGTCGAGTCGGTCGCGCGAATGATCGATCGGCATCTGCGAGTCTGCGTCTCGAGCGGTGCCCGGGCTGCGCCGGTCCTGCGCGCCGGGGCCCAGGCCTGGCGCCGCAGCACACGGCGGTCCCGCGAGGCAGCCGCGGCTCGGCTGGGCGTTCGGCTGGTGCTGCCGCTGGGACTCTGCGCACTTCCCGCCTTCGTCGCGATCGCCGGCGTGCCGGTGGTGGTCTGGCTCGCGGGCGGCTTGCTTGGTTGACGCATGCCTGCGCCGCTGGTCGTGTGCTGGGCGTGCGCGCGGGGGCTGCGGCGCGGCGGGTTCGCTTGTGGCCATTCCCCGCGCCCGAAAGAGACCCTTGCCCGGAGCATCTCTGTTGGCAGGAGCCCGTTGCAAATGCGGCTGGGAACGCGCGACACGCCCGATCGGGGTGGAAGTCTCCTGCCAACCGTTGGGAACGCGCGAGGACACGCCCGATCGGGGTGGAAGTGTCCTGCCAAGCGTGATGTGTCCTGTCAGACGGGGCGGATGTCACGCGTCTGGCAGGACACAACACGCTTGACAGGACACAAAGACGGCCACCGACGGGTGCGCGGGGCTTCTGTGGCACCGGCCTGGGCTGCGCATTCCCGAGATGACTTTTTTGCCGATGTCGGTGGGGGGTCGCGCACGTTCGCATGGAGCATCTCTGTTGCTGAGCAACACCAATGCTCCGATCGCAGTGTCCGCGGGGCCCGCGGTGGCTACCCCAGGGTCGGGAACCCATCCCGAGGCTCGAGCCCTGGCGTCACATTCCCGACATGACTCCTTCGCCGGCCACACCGGAGAATCACTCCCGCTGACCACGCCGGAGAATCACGCCCGTTGACCACGCCGGAGAATCACGCCCGCCGACCACGCCGGAGGGTCACGCACGCCCGCATGGAGTATTTCCGTTGCCAGGCAACACCGGTACTCCGCTCGAGAGCGAGCGCGGGCGGGGCGCGGCTCTCGGCGGCTTCGACCCCGGGTGAGGATCCCGTACGGCGACGTCGGTGGGCGGATCTCGTGCTCATCGAGTTGTCCACAGAGGGCTCTGCGGACCGGGTTTGTCCACAGGGACGGGTGGGGGGTGTCCCGCTCGGCGGAGGCGATACAGGGTGGAGATCAGGCAGGGCGAACGGCCCGGGAATCGTGGAGGAAGCAATGCTTACAGCAACGCGGTCGGAGACGCCGGCCACCGAACAGAGAGCTCAATCCTGGCGAGCGAGAGCCCGAGACGAGGGGATGGCCACCGCCGAATACGCCGTGGCCACTCTGGCCGCCTGCGGCTTCGCCGGGCTGCTCGTCGTGATCCTGCGCAGTGACGAGGTGCGCGCGCTGCTGTTCGGCATCATCCAGCGGGCTCTCAATCTCGGCTGACATGCGTGACGACGGTTCGGTGACAGCGGAACTCGCGATCGGGATGACGGCTGTGACGATCGTCCTCGGGTTCGGGGTCGGGCTGGTGCAGATCGGTCAGGCTCGGTTACAGGTCGGCTCCGCAGCTGCATCGGCGGCCAGGTTGCTGGCCCGCGACGAAGAGCCGTCGACGGTGGCGGCGATGATCCGGGCGACGCGGCCGGAGACCCGTTACTCGGTTCGCCGCGCCCAGGAAGGCGGGCTTTCCGTCACCACGGTTACCGTCTGGCGAGAACTCCCGGTAGTCGGTGTCGGGGGAGTCACCGTCCGCGCCAGTGCCACAGCGGTCACCGAGGGGCCGGGATGAGCGAGCGGGAGCAAGGCAGCGGGACCGTGGTCGTGCTGGTGGTCGTCATGCTCCTCCTGGTGCTGTTCGCGGTGGTGGGAAGTCTCGCTCAGGTCGGTGTCGCCCGGCACCGGGCAGCCACCGCGGCAGACCTCGTGGCCCTCGCGGCCGCGTCCGATACCGCGGCAGTTCCCGGGCCATGCGGCGGGGTGAGTGCGTCCAGTGCAGCCCGGCACAACGACGCGGAACTGCGACGCTGCGAAGTCTTGGCCGACGGTTCGGCCCAGGTCGAAGTGGCTGTGCGCCTGATCGGTCCGCTCGCTCGTCTTCCGCCGCCGACCGCACAGGCCCGCGCCGGGCCGGCGGGGCTGGCTGCTCGGCCGATGCAGCCGTGAGTCGGAGAATCGAGGCGAGCGTGTGCCGTCAGTGCCACCACCGAGCAAAGTGCCACCAGCGAGCCCCGCCAAAGTCCGATGGCGGGCGGCTCTAGAGCGGGCGGCTGCCCGGCCCGTACGGAGACTCGTCGCCACTGCCCGACGTCTTGGTCGAGTCCGTGGTCGGAGATGTCTCGGGTACCCGGGAAACCGGCGTCGGGCCGGTGTCGAGCTGCCGCAGCCGGCGCAACTCCCGACGTTTGGCCGCGGAGCGGCGGAATCCGGCTCGAAGGCACGCGAAGGCGAGCACGAGCAGGAGCAGGGTCGCCGCGCCGAGCAGGAAGACCATCAGGACTGTCGGATGCCAGTCGAGACGGACGGCCTCCCACGCGATCGTGACCGATTGGTCACCGCCCATCACCATGATGACGACGGCAATGGCAACGATCACGAGCAGAAGCACTCCCAGGATGAGCATGATGTGCTCCTTTCAGGGGGAGTCGGGCACTTCTAGGTTAACGGCGTACGTTGGGCCTAGCCACGTATCGCCCCACGCGGCGCGTCTCCCCCGTTTCCGGACGTGCCGTCCAGCACTCGGCTATGCCATTGCGTCGCAACCGACGTCTTGGTGATGGTTGAATTAGTCCCACGTAAGCTCACGCGTCGGCCGAGTTGGCCGTCGGGTAGCCGGCATCCAGTAGGAGTTGAAGTGGACCTGAGCGTCACCAGCCGCGAACAGGGCGGGCGGACGATCGTCACCGTTGGCGGCGAGATCGACGTGTACACCGCTCCCGTGCTCCGGGAGAAGTTGAACGAACTCGTCGGGGAGGGCCACCACCACTTAATCGTCGACATGGGTGGTGTCGACTTCCTCGACTCCACCGGTCTGGGCGTTCTGGTCGGTGGCTTGAAGAAGGTGCGGCAACACGATGGCTCGCTGCATCTGGTGTGCACGAGCGAGAAGATCCTGAAGGTCTTCCGCATCACCGGCCTGACCAAGGTCTTCCCGATCCACGACTCAGTTGAGGCTGCGCTCGCTTCCGAGAACTAGTCTCGCCTGGCTCTTTTTCGGCGCCCCGACCAGTGCGGTCGGGGCGCCGAGCTTGTCTGCCAGGTGACAAACGCCGTCATATGTGACGCGGGGCACATCAGGCAGGGGCGATTATCCCCCTGGGATCAGCTTGCGTAGACTCGCCGCCGAGCGGTGTGAAGCACCCGCTGAATTGCCTGTCAAGGAGGACGGATGTCCATTGCTGTCGTCGCGCCTACCGGTGCCGGCGAAGTTGTCGAAGTCGCGGGTGGCAACCTCACTCTCGTCATTGCCATCGCCGTCATCGCTGTCGTGGCCCTGGTCATGGCGGTCGTCTTCCGCGGCCAAGTCCTCGCCGCTGGCGAGGGTACCGCCAAAATGCAGGAGATCGGGCGAGCCGTCCAAGAAGGGGCCAGCGCCTACCTGAGCCGCCAGTTCCGTACCCTCGGCCTGTTCGTCGTCCTGGTCTTCGCCCTCCTCTTCCTGCTGCCCGCCGACACGGGCGGTATCCGCGTCGGCCGCAGCATCTTCTTCGTCGTCGGCGCGTTGTTCTCGGCCGCTATCGGCTATCTGGGGATGTCCCTGGCGGTCCGGGCCAACGTCCGGGTCGCTGCCGCGGCTCGCGAGTCGGGCCGTGACGAGGGCATGCGGATCGCCTTCCGCACCGGCGGTGTGGTCGGAATGGCCACGGTGGGCCTGGGCCTGCTGGGCGCCGCGATCGTCGTTCTGATCGACCTCGATCACGCGCCGGCCGTGCTCGAGGGCTTCGGCTTCGGCGCCGCTCTGCTGGCGATGTTCATGCGGGTCGGCGGCGGCATCTTCACCAAGGCCGCCGACGTCGGCGCCGACCTGGTCGGCAAGGTCGAGGCGGGCATCCCGGAGGACGACCCCCGCAACGCCGCGACCATCGCGGACAACGTCGGTGACAACGTCGGCGACTGCGCCGGGATGGCGGCCGATCTGTTCGAGTCCTACGCGGTCACCCTGGTGGCGGCGCTGATCCTCGGCAAGGCCGCCTTCGGCTCCGAGGGCCTGGTCTTCCCGCTGATCGTGCCGGCCATCGGCGCGCTCACCGCGGTTCTCGGGGTCTTCATCACCAAGGCACGTCCGGGCGAGTCCGGTCTGACCGCCATCAACCGTTCCTTCTACATCTCCGCCGTCATCTCAGCGGTGATCTCCGGCGTCGCGGCGTTCGTCTACCTGCCTTCCAGCTTCGCCGGGCTCTCCGGGGTCAGCAGTGACATCGCCGCTCTCCCCGGTGACCCCCGGATCATCGC
>JBDIAG010000115.1:0-9234 GCA_039812305.1 Actinomycetales bacterium
CGCGCCTCTGCGCTCCTTCGGCAAGGGCCGCGTCGTGCTGTTGGGCGACGCCGCGCACGCGATGACGCCGGATCTGGGCCAAGGAGCCGGCCAGGCCATCGAGGACGCGGCGACCCTGGTGCTGCTCCTGCGTCCGATGGCCGACTCCGCCGTCGATCAGGCCCGCCTGGGCAGCGCGCTGGCGCGCTATGACGCGTTGCGTCGGGCCCGCACCCGGGCCCTGTGGAGACAGTCCACTGCGATGGGGCGCATCGGCCAGCTGGCGCATCCACTCGGGGCCGGTCTGCGGGACGCGGTCTTGCTGGCCGTCCCCTCACGGTTGGTGGGCAACAGCACCGCCGCCCTGAACCGGTGGCCTTCGCCATGATCATTAGGCTCTGGTCATGACCCCACCGCGTGCCCGGTCCAGCAGCTCGGCGAAGTCCTGGAAACAGGCCAAGCCGGCCGAGGTCGTGCTGATCACGGGTCCGGAGGGATTGCTCGTCGACCGGGCGGTGGCTCGCGTGCAGTCCGCCGTGCGGGGGAAGCACGCCGAGGTCGAGGTCACCCGCGTGGAGGCGAACAGCTACGAGCCGGGAACCCTCGCCCGGCTGGCCAGTCCCTCCCTGTTCGAGGAGCCTCGGGTGGTGACCGTCGTCGGCCTCTCCGAGGCGAACGAACTCGCCACGAAGGACGTTCTCGGGTACCTGTCGGCACCGGAACCGGATGTCGTCCTGATTCTCTGCCACGGCGGGGGCAACCGGGCCAAGAAGGTCGTCGACACGGCCAAGACCGTCCCGGGTGCGCTCTGGGTGGACTGCCCGGCCATCAAGCGCGACAACGACCTGCTGTCGTTCGTCGCCGCCGAGTTCGCCGACGCCGGGCGGACGATCTCCACCAGGGGTGCGCAGCTCCTCGTCGACGCCTTCGGCTCGGATCTGCGCGAGCTGGCCGCCTCCTGCGCACAGCTGATCGCGGACATCCCCGGTGACGTCGACGTCGAGGACGTGAAGCGATATCACGGCGGTCGGGCCGAGGCGTCCGGATTCGAGGTCGCCGACGCCGTGGTGTCCCGCGATGCCGGCCGCGCCCTGCTGACCCTGCGCCAGGCGCTGGATTCCGGAGTCGACCCGATTCCGCTGCTCGCCGCGATCGCGATGAAGATCCGCTCGCTGGCGAAGGTCTCGGTGGCCAACGGACCCAGCGGGCAGGTCGCGAAGGAACTGGGCATGCCGCCCTGGATGGTCGACCAGGCCCGGCGCCAGTTGCGGGCCTGGAACCCGGACGATCTCGCCGCGGTGATCGTGGAAATCGCGGCTGCCGACGTCGCGCTGAAGGGCGGGGTGGAGATCGCGGACAAGATCTACGGACGCACCGCCGACCCGATCTACACCATGGAGCGTCTCGTCGCCACGGCCTGTCTGCCCCGCTGACTGCGGCTTTCCGCTGCCCTGTGCCCCATCGGGCGATCACGTCGCCGCCGACTCGTCGGGGCTTCCGCGGGTGCCCGGAAACACCGCAGGCGCCCCGGAATCCGAGGCGCCTGCGGGATGAATCGGGTTCAGTTGGCGTCGAGCGCAGCCTTCGCCAGCGCCGACTTGCGGTTGGCCGCCTGGTTCTTGTGGATGACGCCCTTGCTGACCGCCTTGTCCAGCTTGCGGGACGCCGTGGCCAGAGCCTTGGCCGTCGCGTCGACGTCGCCGGCCTTCACGGCCTCGCGCACCGCGCGCACCGCGGTCTTGAGTTCGGACTTGACGGCCTTGTTGCGCAGACGCGCCTTCTCGTTCGTCTTGTTCCGCTTGATCTGGGACTTGATGTTCGCCACAGGTCTGCTTTCTGTCGTTCTCGGTTGTCAGGTGGTCTGTGAGGGCTTGCGGACCCGCCTCGACGGTGGGGACGTCGGTCGGGTCAACAATCAGTGGCGCCCGCACGACCCCGCGGACACGCAACCATCAAGACTACCAGTCGTTGGCCGGGGTTCCGGCACCGCCCGGCGGGCTGCCTCGGTCACCAGCCGTTGACCTTGCGCACGGCGACCGCCACCAGGTCGAAGCGCTTGCGGTCGAGCCGCCCGCCCTCGCGCCGGACGCGGTCGGGGTCGAGGCGGATGATGCGGTCCAGCCGCACCTCGCTCGGGCGGCGCTGCCGGTCCCATTCGCCGGTGCCGATGTCGAGCCACTCCCGCCCCGCCCGCCGCTCCTGTGCGGCGTCACGATCGTGGTCCTTGCTGGTCAGCATCAGCGCCAACAGCCAGTCGTCGTCCTCACCGATGACCAGGACCGGACGGTCCTTCCCCTGCGAATGGTCTTCCTCGAACGGCACCCAGGCCCAGACCACCTCACCCGGATCGGCTCGACCGTTGTCCTGCGGGCGGTAGTGGAGCGTCGCGACACCGGTGAAGTCACCCGGATAGTGTCCGGGCGCCAGCCCGGACTGGGTACCGCCTGGCGCCGCAGGACGTGGCGCGGCAGGGCTTTGTGCCGCAGGGCGTGGCGTGGCAGGGCTTTGTGCCGCAGGTCGTGGCGTGGCCGGGCGTGGTGTGGCCGGGTGTTGTGCGGCACGGCGTGGTGCGCGCTCGCGGGCCGAACCGTTCGTGGACGTGCCGGTCGACGACTGGCGATCGTCGGCTCGGCGGGTCGACGGCTCCTGGCCCGACGATGGGCGGCTCGTCGTCGCTCGGCCCGTGGGTGTCGGGGCCGCTCGATCCGAGGCCTGGCGGGTCGAGCCGCTGTTCTTCCCCCGGGCCCGCCGGGTGGATCCGCCGCGACCCGACGAGCCGTCCGACGTGCGCAATGCCGCCTTCAGGCCCTCGGCCACCGCATTCTTGAGAATGTCGCCCCACTGCATCGCAGCATCGTGGCACGACCGCGGCCGGAAGCAGGCAGGCCGGCGCGGTAGGGCGAGTCGCCCGCGGGGTGCGCGCCCTGTCGCGTTTGCGGTCGGTCGGGTGCGCGCGCGGGTGCTCGATCGGCCAGGTGTTCGCGCGCTGACCGGTTGTCGGCCGAGCGGCCAGAGATCGCTGGCTGCTCGGCACATACCTGGTCGACGTGCGAACAGCTGGTTGTGCGCGCCCTGTCGCGTTTGCGGTCGGTCGGGTGCGCGCGCGGGTGCTCGATCGACCAGGTGTTTGCGCGCTGACCGGTTGTCGGCCGAGCGGCCAGAGATCGCTGGCTGCTCGGCACATACCTGGTCGACGCGCGAACAGCTGGTTGATCGGCATCGGGCTCGGGGCACGTGGTCCGGCCGAAAACGGATGGGGCGGTGCACAGAGCGTCCCCGCGAGCAACGAAACCCGCCGTATAGCGCCATTCGGACATCACCCTGGGCTGGAGGATGGTGGCCCGCCTCTGGCAGTGCTTCGCCTGACGGGGCAGTGCCAGAGAACCTCGAGGACTACCGGGCGCCCCTCCGCACCTGTCGGACAAAGCGCCCGGATGAGTCGGTCACCGGGCGCGAGGCCCGGCGGGCGGTGGTCGCGCCCGCAGTCATCCGGTCGCCGACCCACGCCGATCTGCACCGACCTGCGCTGGCCCGTGCCAACCCACGCCGAGCCGGGCCGGCCCGTGCCGACCCACGCCGAGCTGGGCCGACCCGTGCCGATCCGTGCCGAGCTGGGCCGACCCACGCAGATCAGCGCCGACCCGTGCCCGATCTGCGCCGACCCGCGATCTGCGCCGACCCGCGCCAACCCATCAGGAAGAACAGTCAGGAGGTGCCTAGGTGGTCAGGGCCGGCGTTCGTCCCACGGCGCGCCGGTACATCCGCACCAGGGAGAACGAGATGATGACGGCGCAGGTCGCCTCACTGGCGAGGTAGGCGGCGCCGATCCCGGCCAGACCCATCCGGTCGCTGAGGAAGAGCCCACCGCCGAGCACACCGAGGATGGTGAGTGGCTGCACGGCTACGACCAGCCAGAGCCGCCGGAAGACCCGGGCGAGCGCGGCGTACATCGTGCTGATCGCCACGAACGGCAGGCTGAGAGCCATCAGCTGGGTCACGTCGGTGCCTTCCCGGGCATAGGCCGGCCCGAAGATGCTCAACAGGTACGGCGCGGCCACGAACAGGGCACCGCCTCCACCCACTCCGATCGCCAGCAGCAGCCGGAAGAAGCGCCTGGTCAGCCGGGGCAGGTGCACCGGGTCCGGGTGGGATCCGGCCTCGGCCACGTACGGCCCGCTGACCGTGGTGATCAGCACGACGGCGGCGCTCGCCAGGGTCCAGGACGTCGCGAAGTAGGCGTTCGTCTCCGTACCGAAGCGGTAGACGACGATCAGCGGCAGAGCCAGCGGGACG
This sequence comes from Actinomycetales bacterium, assembly GCA_039812305.1. Taxonomy (GTDB): domain Bacteria; phylum Actinomycetota; class Actinomycetes; order Actinomycetales; family CAWJMD01; genus JBDIAG01. The sequence goes on from JBDIAG010000115.1 coordinate 4,273, forward strand.
ACGCTCATCATGACGGTGAGCGTGTAACTGGCACCGAAGAACTGGAAGAGCTCCCGGCGGGGAGGCAGGATCGGATCGCCGCTGAGACGGCGAGTGCGTCGCACCCGGCTGAGCAGCCACACGTTGATGACGGCTCCGGTGACGAGGGCCGGCACCATCCACGCCCACACGATGGCCTCGCCGGTGGCGGTGAAGGCTAGTGCGATCACCAGGCCCAGCTTCGCCGCGGCGTGGAAGATGTTCTTCACCGCGACCAGGGGCGCGGTGCGCAGACCCACCAGCATCGGGTCGTGCAGCGCGAACATCGACAGCGCGACCACCAGCAGCGGGAAGCTGACGAGCTCCAGCCCGGTGTGGAAGAGCTTCTCGCGGGGCCCCAGCAGAAGGAAGAGCCCGCCGAGGACGGCGGCCAGACTCCCGCACAGCACCTGCCCCTGGACGATCAGTGGCACGGTGCGCGAGCGGGTCAGCCCGAGGAAGCGCTCGTACATGCTGCCCAGGCTCAGATTGGAGATCGTGCCCAGCAGCGTCGCGGACGTGATGGTCGCGGACGCCCGGCCCACCTCGGCGGCCGGATACCACCGGGCGGCAACCGCCCAGAACACCAGCCCCAGCAGCGCGGTGACCACGGAGGAGACCATCAGCGCGAAGGCGCTCGTCTCCAGGTACAGCCGGCGTTGGCCGCCCTGCTCGTCCTTCTCCTTCCCGGGGGTCACCCGGGTTGGTGGAGCGCATGCTGTCATGTCACCACTGTGCGGGTTTGTTCCTGAATCGTCGCTGAATCTGGCCGCGGCACGCGGTGGGCGAAAAGCTCCCGACACCAGGCATGCTGGGTTCAGGCGCCGGGCGATCGGGTCAACGGCGCGAGAGAGGAGCTTCTCGGTGCGGGTTCTGCTGGTCGACGACGAAGTGACTCTCGCCGAGACCCTGGCCGCCGGGCTGACCGGCATGGGGTTCAGCGTCGAGGTCGTCCACGACGGTGGGAGGGGCCTTAGGCGGGCGCAGGAGACTCCGTTCGACGTCATCGTCCTGGACATCATGCTGCCGGTGCTCAACGGCTACGACGTCTGCCGCGGGCTGCGTGCCCGTCAGGTCTGGACTCCCATCCTGATGCTCACCGCCAAGGACGGCGAGTACGACGAGACCGATGCCTTCGATCTCGGCGCCGACGACTACCTGCGCAAGCCGTTCTCGTTCGAAGTGCTGGTCGCTCGGCTCCGGGCCCTCATCCGCCGCAGCGCGCCGGAACGTCCGACCATCCTGACTGCGGGCGAGGTCAGCCTCGATCCGGCGCAACAGCGCGTCTACCTGCGCGGCGAGGAGGTGCGGCTGACCGCTCGGGAGTTCCAGGTGCTGCACTACTTCATGCGAAACGCCGGCGACGTGGTGACCAAGCAGAACATCCTGGAGAACGTGTGGGACGAGTTCTACGAAGGCGACGAGAACCTCGTCGAGGTGTACGTCGGATACCTGCGCCGCAAGCTCGGCCGCGACGTCATCGAGACGCGACGCGGAGCGGGCTACCGGCTTAAACCGGACTGAACCTCAACCTTCAGTAGAGGTTGTGCTTGTAGTCCGCGGCCAGACCGGCCCGCAACATGTGTTCGGACGCGGCCGCCCGGGCCACCTTGGCAGCCAGCCCCGGATCCTGGTTGAGCTTGACGTGGTCGGTCCAGATCCGGCTGGCGCGCGGCAGTTCGCCGTCGGCGATGTGCCGGCCAGTGTCCCACAGCCGCGCGGCCTCGATCGCCGGCTCGTCGGCGAGCGAGGCGGTCGCCTCACCGATCACCAGGGCGACCTTGGGCACGTTGCCTTTCACGGCCATCCGCTCGCGCAGTCCCAGATCGTCGCTGATCGTCGCCCGGCCGCGAACCCGCAGAGCCCGGTTCTGCCCCGGCGCCAGGGCGAGGAGGGCGACGTCCGGGTGCTCGACGAGATTGTGAAAGGTGTCGGTGCGCCGGTTGCCGGGACGATCCGGCAGGGCCAGCCTGTCCGGCCCGAGCACCGTGAGGAATCCGGCCGGGTCGCCCTTCGGGCTGACGTCGGTGTGGCCGTGCGCATCGGTGCTGACGATCGCCGCGAAGCGCGCCTGCGCGAGGAAGGCGGCGATGGCTGGGTGCTCCAGATCGGCCTCGACCGGCTCGACGGGAGCGGGCGTGGCGGAGATCGCGTGCTCACCCCACAGATCCGACCGGATCATGCACTTCGCACAATGCAGGAACGCCTCCTCCAGGACGAGCAGGCGACCGCGGAGTCGACCGTTCAATCGCAAGGTCTCGCGATAGCCCGGCACCAGAGCGACGACTCCGGCGGGGGAGCCGTCACCCCACGTGGCCAGGGACGGGTGCTCCGGCAGCCGGATTCCGGCCGGCTCGGGGATGAGCACCTTGCCGTGCTCGCCGCCGAAGGCGAGCCAGTCCTGGCCGCCGGAGTCGTCCTGGACTCCCAGCACCGCGAACGTCGACCGGGAGAGGAACTCGGCACAGTGTTCGTCGATCGTCGCGATCGACTTCAGGTGCGCCGTCGGGGGACGGGCGCCGACGGCGGCTTCGAGGTCGCTCAGAGTCTCGATGGTGGCCATGCTTCCACCTTAGGCAAGGCTTACCGGGGGCGCGACGGGGAGCGAACGCTGGGCGCGGTGGTCGAGCGGCGGCCCTACCTGCGCGACGGCGGCAGGGCCGGGACGGGGTTGCCGGGCAGGGCCGCCGGCCCGTCCGCCTCGGTGTCGGACGCGGGCCGGAACTCGACGATCCGAGGCTCCGCGTCGTCCTCGTCCTGCGCCGGCAACCGCACCTGGAAACAGGTCGCCATCGGCGTCGCGCGGCCCGACGATCCGGATGGGTCGACGATCTCGACCGTCCCCCCATGGGCGGTCACGATCTCGCGGACGATCGCCAGGCCGAGTCCGCTGCCGCCGAGGTCGCGAGCCCGGCTCTCCTCCAGCCGGACGAACCGCTCGAAGACCCGCTGTCGGTCGGCCACCGCGATCGGCACTCCGTCGTTGCTGACCTCGAGGACGGCCTGCCGTCCGCTTCGTCGCAGAGAGAGTCCCACCGTCGCCTGGGCGTGCCGGGCGGCGTTGTCGGTCAGGTTCCGCAGCATCCGGGCGAGTTCGTCCGGGTGGCCGGTGACGCGGACGGGTTGGCGGTGCACGTCCACCTGCAGGAGCGTGCTGGCGCGCAGCCGCAGCGCCTCGCTGGTGAGGAGATCGTCCAGATCGACGTCGGTCTCGGCCTGTGCGGCGGGCGTGCCGAGCTGACCTGGCTTGCCGCGTTCGTCCAGGCGGGCGAGCAGCAGCAGATCGGCCACCAGGCCCTCCAGCCGGACGGTCTCGTTCCGCACCAGCTGAGCCAGCTCCTGCGGCGAGACCCGGTCCGGCATCGCCAGCGCGATGTCGGCGCCGGCTCGTAGGGTGGCGATCGGGCTGCGCAGCTCATGGCTGGCATCGGAGACGAACTGCCGTTGGGCCTGGGTGGCCCGATCCAGCCGGGCGAGCATCTCGTTCATGGTCCGCGCGAGCTGGGCCACCTCGTCCCGGCCGAGCGGAACAGGCACGCGTTCGGCGAGATCGCGATGCGTGATGCGTTCCACGGATTTCCGGATCCGGGTGACCGGGCCCAGCGATCGGCCGATGAAGCCATAGGTCGCGCCGGCGACCGAGAGCAGCAGGATCGGCCCGAAGACGGCCAGTCCCACGATGGCGGTGTCCACCGTCCGCTGGCCGGGGCCGAGCGACTGTCCGACGACGACCGTGTAGGGCCTGCCGTCGATCGAGTCGGTGTGCAGGGTGAATCGGTACCGGTCCACGTCGTGGCGGAGCCACCGCTCGCGCACCTGCGTCTCGCCGACCGCGGGCAGGTCGGCCGGGAAGAAGAGCGGAGGCGCCTCGACCCAGTCCCGTCGGGAGGCCACCACCTGACCCTGCTCGTTGAGCACCTGGACGACCATGTTCCGCTGCCCGGCGCTCTCGATCGCCCGCCGCACGTCACCGGGACCGAAGCGGCCGTCGGAGTCGGCGGCGATGTTGAAGTCGAGGGTGGGGAGGTCCGCGTCGACCAGGGCTTCCAGACCCTCGATCGTGGCGATGTTGGCGGCGTCGATCCGGCTGTCGACGGTGTACCGCAGGCCCGCGACCAGGGCGAAGCCGCCGATCACGATCACCAGCGCCAGCATCACCGCGGCGGCGATGGTCGAGCGGATCTGTACCCCCGCACCCTGCCACCACGCCGAGCACCACCGCAGCGCCCGGGCGGGCAGGCCGAGGACGCCGCGCAGGCCGCCCTGCGGGCCTGCTGGGGTGTGGCTCATCGTTCCTGCGTCTCCACGGTCGCGGTCACTGGGACCAGTGTGACCCGGCCGCGCCGATTCGGCAGAACTGCCGCCGCGAATCCTCAGCCCGGGTTCAGGATGGGCGGCATACGGGCGCCCTGGGCTTCAGGACAGCGACAGGTCGTCCGCCTCGCCGTCGCGGTCGGGCGCCGCGGGTGGCCGCCCGGGCCCGCGAGGGGCCCGGACTCCGGCGGGCATCCGCCCCGCCTTGGCGAGGGCCTGCCGCAGCAGCCACTCGATGTGTCCGTTGACGCTGCGCAGGTCATCGCTGGCCCAGCGCGCCAGCGCCTCGTGCACCGCCGGGTCGAGCCGGAGCAGCACCGCCTTGCGCTCCCGGCCCGACCCACCAGTCGTCGGCATTGAGTGCAGCCCCGATCAGCTGTAGAGCGAGCCCGCGTTGACCACCGGCGTCGCCCTGGACTCCCCGCACAGGACCACGAGGAGGTTCGAGACCATCGCGGCGCGGCGCTCGTCGTCCAGATCGACGATCTGCCGGTCCGACAGCCGGCCAAGAGCCATCTCGACCATGCCGACCGCGCCCTCGACGATCCGTTCCCGGGCCGCGACCACGGCGCTGGCCTGCTGGCGCTGCAGCATCGCCTGGGCGATCTCCTGCGCGTAGGCCAGGTGGGA
>JBDIAG010000116.1:0-9211 GCA_039812305.1 Actinomycetales bacterium
GGCCACCCGCCTCGACGTCGACGATCGCGACGTGGTGGCGGCGGTCGCCGCGCGCGTCGATCCGGCGCGGGTGAGCGAGCTGACCGACGAGATCCCGGGCTTCGACCTGCTGGCGCACCAGCGCACGGTCGCCGGGCACCGCGTCACCGAGGTCGACGTGCCGATGCTGCCGGCGGTGGCGTTCACCCTCGACGGCGAGGCGCTGATCGGCACGGTCGGCACCGCGATCGATCCGCTGCTGGCCGGCGCGGCCGCGCCGGCCGGTGAGCTGGCGCGGGTCGAGGTGCGGCCCCAGCAGTGGACCGCGGACCAGTGGGACGCGCTCCTGGCCGGGCTGATCGGCCGCGACCGCGCCCGCGATCGCACGGTGGCGGCGCTGCGGCGGTGGCAGCTCGGGCTGATCGAGGCCCACCGCGAGGCGCGGGCGATCGTCGTCACGGCCCGCGGCGAGCGGGCGCGATAGCCGCGCGCCGGGCGCTACCCACGGCCGCCGGATGTGATATCGACCGGGGGTTCCCGTGGTCAGCCCCGTCATCTCGCTCCGCGACGTCACCAAGAGCTACGGTCAGGGCGCCGCCCGCACCCAGGTGCTGAAGGGGGTGTCGCTCGACATCGCCCACGGCGAGCTGGTGGCGCTGGTCGGCCAGTCCGGCTCCGGCAAGTCGACCCTGCTCAACATCGTCGGCGGTCTCGACAAGGCCGACGCCGGCGACATCACCGTGCTGGAGCACGAGTACAAGAAGACCAGCGAGCGCGAGCTGGCCCGCCTGCGCAACACCTCGATCGGCTTCGTGTTCCAGGCGTTCAACCTGCTCGACCACCTGACCTGCCTGGGCAACGTCGCGCTGCCGGCCGCGTTCTCGATCGGCCGCGCCGACGCCCTGGCCCAGGCCCAGGCGGCGCTGGCCCGGGTCGGGCTGGCGGCCTACGGCGACCGCTACCCGTCGGAGCTGTCGGGCGGCCAGAAGCAGCGGGTGGCCATCGCCCGCGCGCTGTTCGGCAAGCCCAAGCTGCTCCTGTGCGACGAGCCGACCGGCAACCTCGACTCCGCCACCGGCGCCGAGGTCATCGAGTTCTTCCAGAAGCTCAACAAGGAGGACGGCGTGACGCTGGTCATCGTGACCCACGAGCGCCGGGTGTCGAGCATCGCCCAGCGGGTGATCGCCATGCGCGACGGCGAGATCGTCGAGGGCGCCAACGTCGACGTGTTCACCGCCGGGGCCGACGAGCCGGGGGTGGCGCCATGATGCCGACCGGCAAGCTGGCGCGCATGGTGGTGGCCAACGCCACCCGCAGCCCCAAGCACTTCGTGCTGTCGGCGTTCGGCATCGTCATCGGCATCGCCGCGTTCGTGTTCTTCCTGGCCGGCACGCTGGGCGTGTCGAAGGTGCTGTACAAGGTGTTCCCGCTCGACCAGGTCGAGGTGATCGCCCCGCACACGTCGATCGCCGGCAAGAACCTGTCGCAGAAGATGAACGCCGCGACGGTGGAGCGGATCAAGGGACGGCCCGAGGTCAAGGACGCGCTGCCGCGCATGACCCTGCAGTTCCCGGCGGTCGGCTTCGGCAAGTTCGAGGGCCAGGACATCCGGTTCGAGGTCGGCGGGTTCACCGACGGCATCCCCGACGTGTACGTGGCCGGCGACCCCAAGCTCGAGCCGGTGTTCAAGGACTGGGAGCCGGGCGGCGTGTCCGACGGGCCGACCTGCGTGCCCAACACGCCCAACAACTGCCCCGACAAGGCGTGGCAGTACTGCGACTCGTTCGACAACAAGTGCCACCACCGGGTGCCGGTGATCATCTCGCCGACCGTGCTCGAGCTGTACAACAACCAGGTCGCCGACTCCCACGGCCTGCCGCACATCGGCGTGATGGAGCAGTTCATCGCCGAGCGCGGCCGCGAGCGCATGCACTTCTGGATGGGGCTGGGCTCGACCATGATGGCCGGCTCCAACGTCGCCATCGACCCCAAGAAGAACCGCGAGATCGGCGCCATCCTGGTCGGCGTGTCCGACAAGGCCCGCCGGGTCGGCCTGACCATCCCGATCGGCTACGTCGAGCGGTGGAACCGCAACTTCGTCGGCGACGAGGCGGCCAGCGAGTACTCGTCGATCATCGTCACGCTGCGCGACAAGGACAAGCTGGCGACGTTCTCGCAGTGGCTGCAGGACGAGCCCAAGCTGAAGCTCGAGGATCAGATCGGCGCCAGCTTCGCCACCGCGATGTTCGTGATCACGTTCGTCTTGCTCGGCATCGCGTTCGTGATCGTGTTCATCAGCGCCATCAACATCGCCCACAACTTCTTCATGCAGGTGAGCGAGCGGCGGCGCGAGATCGGCGTCTTGCGCGCGGTCGGCGCCACCCGCGCCGACGTGATGGCCATCATCGTCGGCGAGTCGGCGGTGATCGGCGTGGTGGCCGGCAGCCTCGGCTCGCTGTTCGCGTGGATCGCGTCGAAGGGCGTCGACTGGGCCCTGGTCCACCTGGCGCCCAAGTTCCCGTTCAAGCCCGACTCGCTGTTCTCGTACGAGTGGTGGATCGTGCCGTCGGCGGTCGGCCTGTCGATCCTGTTCTGCGTGCTGGGCGGCCTCCTGCCCGCGCTCCGCGCCTCGCGCCTCGAGCCGGCCGCCGCGCTCGCGGCGCAGTGATAGTTGGAGGGTCTGTCGCCAGACCCTCCCCCCGGCATTCGCCGGGGCCCCCCACCCGAGACGATCGGAAGACCTCGGGGCGTCCGGGGACATGGGGACGGAGGTGGCGATGGGCGGTGCCGGGCGGGGCGGCGGTGCGATCGGGGGCGGGACCGGGATCGGGAGCGGGAGCGGGGGCGGGAGCGAGGTCGGGGTCGGGAGCGGGGTCGGGGTCGGGGTCGGGGTCGGGGGCGGGGTCGGGGTCGGGGTCGGGGTCGGCGTGGTTGGGTGCGTCGTGGTCTGAGTCATGGGGTCACCGCCGCGTTTACTGTAGTGAATCGCTATCTAATATCAGTAGACACCTTGAGTGTTTCCGGTGTGTTACCGACGTGTCAGAAGTGGGTGTCGCGGCCGGGGTGGTTCGTCCGGGGGCGTGGCTCGGTGGCGTTCGATGCCCTATTTATCGCTTACAGCTGTAATAGGTGAGCGAATCGCCCGGGGCTTGGCCTGGCCGGTCGACACTGTGTCTGGCATCCGAGACGAGCCGGGGGTTGAACGGCCCGTTCCACGCGGGGCATCCAGTTGGAGACCCAGCAACCGGAGATCGCTGGATGCTCGGCCTCAAAGTGGATGCTCGAGCCCTCAAGTGGATGCTCGGGCCCAATGTGGATGTCCGGCCCAATGTGGATGCTTGGCCCAACGTGGATGCTCGGCCAACGTAGATGTCCGGCCCGACGTGGATGTCCGGCGCGGAGATTCCGCCGGACGCTCTCGTCGCGGCCAGGGAGGCCGATCTCGCCACCGACAGCGAGCCTGGGCCTGTCGACGGGCGGGTCCCGAACGATCGGGAGGACTTGGGCAAGATGCCTGCTAGCGCGTACCCCGATCGGGTGAGGAATCTGAAGGGCCGTTCGTGTCCTCTAGGTACGCACAGTAGCTGTCAGGGTGGTGGTACTCCGATCGGGGGATATCACGTCATGGGGCTGGGCCGGAGTCGTCTTCATGACAACGCACACGATGTGGCCGCACGGGGAAGCGGGCTGGTGGGCGCTGCGCAGGATCTGATGGGGGTCGGTCCTGACGCGGCGATCACCAACGTGTGAGGCCCGTCGTCGGCTAGGGATCGGGGGATCCTGGCTGGCGGCGGGCCGCCGTCATCTCCGCTCCGGACGCCCCGCGACGGAGGGATCGCTCCGCACCGGATGGCTCAGTTGACCTCGACCGGCTCTCCCGCGGTGATCCGGAGCAGTTCGTCGTAATGGGTGGGGAAGACCGTGCGGGGATGCCCGGCGGCCGCCCAGATCTGCAGATGGCTGGCCAGGGTCACGTCCACCAGGGTCTGGATCGGTTCGGGGTGGCCCACCGGAGACACCCCGCCGATCACGAACCCGGTGTGCCGGCGGACGAAATCCGGGTCGGCCTTGCTCACTTTCGCCACTGCCAGCACCTCGGCGAGCCGATGGGTGTCGCAGCGATGCGCACCGCTGGTCATCACCAGGAGCGGGCGCTGGCGACCGTCGGCCTCCTCGACCTTGAACACGACGGAGTTGGCGATCGCCGCCGGTGTCACCCCGACCGCGGCGGCTGCCAGCGCGGCGGTGCGCACGTGCTCGTCCAGCACCACGGTCTGGCCCGAGACCCCCAGGCTGTCCAGGACTTCGCGAACACGTCGGACCGAGGGATGGGCAAGGATGTCGTCCGGCATGGACACATAGTTATCAGTACGGAGCACGGATTGCGGGCAGACCCGCATGCGAGTCCGTCCCGTCCGTCACATCAGGGCCGAGGTCAGCCGGAACACGTTGTTGAGATACCGCTCGTGCCAGGGCCGTCGCTGCCACTCCTCGAGCGTGAGTTCGCTGCAGACGGCGCGGTATTCGTCCAGAACCTTGTCGAGATCGGCGACGAAGTTGCCGCCCATGGCCATCAGCGTGATCTCGTAGTCGAGCCCGAAGGAGCGCATGTCGAGATTGGACGATCCGAAGACCGCCACCTTGTCGTCCACCGTGAAGAACTTGGAATGCAGCACAGCCGGTTTCGGGTAGCGCAGGATCCGGATGCCCGCTTCCAGCAGAACCTGGTAGTAAGACGCCTGGGCATGCCCGACGACGATCTGATCCGCCTCCTCGCACACGTAGAGCTCGACATCCACGCCTCGATGGGCGGCCGTGGTCAGGGCGTAGAACAGGGATTCGTCCGGGACGAAGTACGGGCTGACGACTGCCAGCCGCTCGGTTGCGGACTGGATGAGCCGGTCGAACAGGCGCAGATTGGGCTCGGTCTCGAAGCCCGGCCCGGACGGGATCAGTTGCAGAGCATTGACCTGCCCGCCGATCGGCAGGGCCGGGTCGTCGAGATGCTGGATGTCGGGACGGATGCGCTCGCCGGACTCGGTGTACCAGTCGACGGCGAAGACAGCCTCGATGGCGGCGACGATCTGGCCGCTGAGTTCGACCATGACGTCGTGCCAGTGCCGGCCGACGCGCTGATTCTTCTTGCTCAGATAGGTGGAGTCGATCATGTTCTGACTGCCCATGAACGCCTTGTTGCCGTCGACGACCAGGAGCTTGCGATGGTTGCGCAGATCCGGCCGGCGCCATCGCCCGTGTAGTGGCTGGATCGGCATCATCAACCGCCACTGGATGCCGGCGGCGTCGAGCCTGCCGCCGAGTCGCTTGAAGCCGGGGTATTTCCGTGAGCCGATGTGGTCGAGCAGCAGCCGGACGATCACCCCACGCTCGACCGCTCGGGCCAGGGCGGTGAAGAAGACGTCGGTGGTGTGGTCCCAGGCCATGATGTAGATCTCGACGTGGACGTAGCGCTCGGCCGCGTCGACGGCTTCCGCCATCGCCGCGATGGACGCCTCGTAGTCGCTGCGGATGCCGTGGTTGATCCCGGTGACACAGGGCATCGCGGTCAGGTTCCGGTTCAGCGCGATGGTGGAGCGCATACCTGGATCCACCTCGAAACCGACCGGCACATCGTCGATGTGGGCCAGATCCTCGGCGATGCTCCGATTCGCCGCGGCCTGGATGGCATGGCGACGCCCGCGCACCATCGGGCTGCCCAACACGAAGAAGAGGGGGAGCCCGACCACCGGCAGGGTCAGGATCAGCAACAGCCACGCGGTGGACGACGACGGCCGGCGATTCTCCGGGACGAAGCCGATCGCGGCGATCTTCACCGCGTACTCGGCGATCAGATACAGGGTGCTGAGAACGGGGAGCAACTCGGTCATGGCCGGCCTCGCAGTCGTGCCGGGGGTGGGACGGCCGGGGTGCCAGTTCGGTTGATCGGCGGGCGAGGCATCTCTCTCCTCAGCAGGTCTCGTCGGTCATCCCCGGTGGGTCGACCGTCGGGTCATCTTGACCTATCGGGGTTGCCCTCAGGGCGAGTGGGTGGGCCGGGACCGATCCAGTCGTCCACGCGCCGGGCAACCTCTTATGTGCTCGGCAGCCAGCGTCGCAGGTGGGCCGGGACCCGGCCCCGGCCGATTGTCATAGGTCGGTGGTGAGGTGGTTCCAGGTCGTTCCGGAGGGGGTTGACAGGTGGGGCGCACGCCAACATCCTAGAACTCAGCTTCGAAATCTTCCAAGGGAAAATATTAACGAACCGACCACCTGGTGGTGGCCGGATCTGACAGCACTGCCCACGGCGCGTTAAGCGTGTCAGTTTTGTTCGAAAGAGGGGATATCGATGACCCGCACCATCGAGGATCAGGTCTACGTCCGCGTTCAGCAGCTGGATGAACCGGACGAACCCGTGGAGGCCTCGCCCACGCAGTTCATCTGGCGCGGCCGCCTATATGTCGTGCAGGCGGTGCTGGGCCACTGGCGCGAGCGACAGTCCTGGTGGCCGGGGTATGCGCAGGGGCCGGTCGATGCCGGTGCCGCCGCCACGGTGGCGGATCTCGCCGCCGCCGGTGACCGGGAGATCTGGCGGGTGCATGCCGCTGTGGGGCGCCGGGCCGCCGGCGTGTTCGAGCTGTGTGCGGAGGGCGCCGGCGAGCGGCGGCAGTGGCGGCTGCTGCGGGTGGAGGACTGACCATCGAGCCGTCTGCGAGTGAACCCGATCCAGCGAGCCCATCGATACATCCCGCTCAGACGTGACCCGAACCGCCGCCAGGCCTGCCAGGAGGAGACCCCGATGACTGTCACCATCCCTAACGCGACCGACCCGAACCCCACGACTCACGCCACTGGGCCGCGCCGGCCCGCGCCCTGCCCGTCCCGGCAGACCTTTGACACCTCCGCGCATCCCGGCAGATCCACCCGCCATGCGCCGGCGATCGTCGCGGCCGCCCAGTTGCTGCGCCGCAGCGAGGAGGGGCTGCGGCTGGCCGAGGCCACGGCAGATCCCGGCCGACGGTTCTGCGAGGCGCACCTGGCGGCGATCAGGGCTGCGGCGGCTGTGCTGGCGGTCCGTGGTAGACCCCGTCGTGGTTCCGGTGCCCTCAACGTCTGGGAGGTTCTGCCGCGGGTGGCGCCCGAACTGCGTGAGTGGGCGGTGTTCTACGCCAGCGGCGCTCCGCGCCGCGCGGCCATCGAGGCCGGGATGGCCGCGGTGGTCACGACTCGCGATGCCGACGACCTGTGCCGGCAGACCGCACTCTTCGCCGAGTTGGTCGCCGAGGAACTCGGTCTGCCGAGCCCGACTCCCGGCGCCTGAGCATCTCCAAGCGAGTCCACCCCGATGTCCTTCACCCACCTGCACGTCGCCTCCGGCTATTCCATGCAGTACGGCGCCTCGACTCCGGCGGCGTTGGTCGATCGCGCTGTGGAGCTCGGGTTCTCCCGGCTGGCGCTGACCGATCGGGATGGGTTGTACGGGGCGGTGAAGTTCGTAACCGCGGCCAGTCTGAAGGAGGTCAGGCCGGTGCTCGGGGTGGATCTTGCGGTGCAGGCCACCGGGTTGATCGCGGGTCTGCCGCGGTGGGCCGATCCGGCTGCCGAGGCTGCCGTCACTCTGGCTCGTGGCACTCCGGTGCGCGGGGGTGGAGTGGTGGATCCGCGGCATGCCCGGGTGGTCGCTCTGGCGCATACGGGTTCGGGGGTGGGGTGGTCGTCGTTGTGCCGGCTGGTCTCGGCCACTCATCTGGAGGGTGAGCGGGGGGCGCCGGTGGCCGATACGGCGATGGTCGCCCGGCATGCCGCGGGTGAGCAGCTGCCGGCCGGTCGGCGCCCGGACGATCCGGGGGCGTTGACCGTCCTGTTGGGGCCGACCTCGGAGTTGGGGCGGGCGTTGCTGGCCCGGCGGGTCGATCTGGCGCGGGCGGTGCTCGCGCACTGGTATGACGCGTTGCCGCTGGGTGGGCTGGCGATCGAGATCGTCTGTCATGAGGGCCCGGCCCAGTCTCCGGCGAGCCTGGCGCACGCGGCCCGGATGTTCGGGTTCGCCCGCGAGGTGGGGATGCCGGCGGTGCTGACCGCGGCGGTCCGCTACGCCACCGCGGAGGGGGCGGCGACCGCCGACGTCCTGGATGCGGCGCGGCGGCTGGTACCGCTGGGCACCCGGCATCTGGATCGCACCACCGCCGCCGGCTACCTCGCCGGCGAGGGTGAGATGGCCCGGCTGGCCGACCGGGTCGCGACCGCGGCCGGGTTCGGCGCGCGGGAGGCCCACTGGCTGCTGGCCCAGACCGAACAGGTCGCCGACCGGTGCACTCTCGACCCGAAAGACGATCTGGGGATCGGCGCGGTACACCTGCCGGAGCCTGCCGTCGTCACCGGTGGGGTGGCCGACACCACCGCCGATGCCGATGCCGAGTTGCGGCGGCGATGTGAGGCGGGGATCGGCCGCTGTTACCCCGGCGCTTCGGCCGCCCGGTTGGCCGAGGTGCAGACCAGGCTGGATGAGGAGCTGGCCACGATCGCCGATCGGGGCTATCCCACCTACTTCCTCACCGTGGCGGAGGTGTGCGACCTGATCCGGCGGGGCGGGGTCCGGGTCGCCGCCCGCGGCTCGGGGGCGGGCAGCCTGGTCAATCACCTGCTCGGCATCTCCGCGGTGGAGCCGCTCGGCCTGGGGCTGCTGATGGAGCGGTTCTGTACCCGGTTGAGGGCCGAGCTGCCGGATATCGACATCGACGTCGAGTCCGCCCGGCGTACCGAGATCTACCAGTGGATCCTCGACAGGTTCGGTGGGCAGCGGGTCAGCTGTGTGTCGATGATGGACACCTACAAGGTGCGGCACGCGATCCGCGACGTCGGGGCGGCGCTGGGGCTGCCGCCGTCCGAGATCGACACCATCGCCACCGCCTTCCCGCACATCCGGGCTCGTGACGTGCGGGCGGCGCTGGCCGACCTGCCCGAGCTCGGCCGTTCCGGGCTGACCAGTCCGCGCTATTCGCTGCTCTTCGACCTGGTGGAGCGCCTGGACGGGTTGCCCCGCCACATCGCGCTGCATCCGTGCGGGGTGCTGCTCGGCAACGCCGGCCTGCTGGACCGCACCCCGGTGGAGGCCAGCTGGCAGGGGTTCCCGATGAGCCAGTTCGACAAGGACGACGTCGAGGTGCTCGGCCTGCTCAAGCTGGACGTGCTGGGCATCCGGATGCAGTCGGCGATGGCCCACTCGCTGGACGAGATC
>JBDIAG010000117.1:0-9176 GCA_039812305.1 Actinomycetales bacterium
GGCCGTGGTCTCGGACAGCTTCTCGGCGCCCACCACGCCGATCCAGACGAGGTCCCCGATGAGGTCGAGCGAGATTCTGGCAAGATCCGGCGGCACTCCCAGGCCCGCGAGATGGCCGATGGCGCTTCGCTCCCATTCGGCCATGAGGGGTGGGAACGCCGTCGCCTGGAGGAGCGCTTCGGCCGACCCCGGGTACCGGGCGAATCCGTCCCAGAGTGAGTTCGCGTAATCGACGAGGAACTGGCTCCAGTCGGCGGATGCCGGCTGCCATCGGATCTCTTCGGCGACGCGGGCGATGCAGGCGTTGACCAGCGCCTCGCGGTCGGTGAAGTACCGGTAGATGCCGGAGTGGCTCAGGCCGATCCGCCTGGCGACGCCGGGAATGGTGAATCGGTCGATGCCCTCGGCGAGAGCCGCGTCGACGATCTGATCCGGGGTGACCGAGGGCGCCGGACCACGGCTGCCAGGACGCCTGCTCATCCCCCGGAGTCTATTGCTCCCCGCCGTGCTACTGTCGCCAAACACAGACATGCTGTCTGCATTTCCGCCAGTGCCAGCCGAACCCGTGGGGAGCGAAGCGAATGACGGACGCCACTCACGCGCCGAGGACGAGTCCGGCACGGATCATCCTCGGTTTCGCCGCCGGGCAACGTGGGCGGATGTCCGCCTCGATCACGCTGGCCGTGGTCAGCGTGGCCGCTGGTCTGGTGCCGTTCTTCGCCGTGGCGCAACTGCTGACCGACGTGCTCGCCGGGTCGGCCACGTGGGGCCGAGTGCTCGCCTGGGCCGGGATCGCGGCGTCGGGCCAGATCGTCCGCGTCGTCGCCTACGGCGCGGCGACGGTGGTATCGCACCGGGCCGCGTACGACATCCTCGCCGAGATCCGCGCCCGACTGACCGGAAAGCTCGCGCGGTCGCCGATGGGGTACGTCGGCAGCGTCCCGAGCGGCCGGTTCACCCAGTTGATCGTGGACGACGTGGAACGACTGGAGTATCCGCTGGCGCACGCGATCCCGGAGGTGATCTCCAACCTGCTGGCTCCGCTCGCGATCGGCGTGTACCTGTTCGTCCTCGACTGGCGGCTCGGGCTGGCCGCGCTGGTCACCCTGCCGCTCGGGTTCGCCGTGTACGCCCTGATGATGGCGGGCCGCGGGGCGATGTACCGCGAGTACGTCGAGGCGACCGGCCGGCTGAACGCCGAGGCCGTCGAATACGTCGCGGGGATCCAGGTCGTCAAGATGTTCGGACGATCGGAGGAGTCGCTGCGGGGCTTCGGGGTGACGGTCGCGCGGGTCCGCGACCTGGCCCTTGCCTGGTACCGGCATTGCTGGCCGTATCTGTCTGTGTTCCAGGTTCTCACCCCGGCGAGCATCGCCCTCGCGCTGCCTCTCGGCGCCTGGTTCTACGCCGGCGGCAGCCTGAGTCTGTACGCGCTGATCGCCGCGGTCGTCCTCTCTCTCGGGTTGATGTCGCCGGTGATGAAGCTCGTCGAGTTCAGCGAGAACCTCGCGGTGATCGACGAGACCGGAGGCAAGGTGGCCGCCGCCCTGGCCGTGCCGGAACTGCCTGAGCCGGAACGGTTCGCGGTGCTGGACGGCCACACGGTGACCGTCCGCGACGTCGGGTTCGGCTACGCGGACGACACCGCGGTGCTCCGCGGCATCTCCTTCACCGCGGCCCCGGGCACGACCACGGCGCTGGTCGGGCCGTCCGGGGCGGGCAAGTCCACGATTGCGCGGCTGCTGGTGCGGTTCTGGGACGTCGACGAGGGGGCCATCGAGATCGGCGGAGTCGACGTCCGCGCGATGCCGCTCGCGCAGTTGACGAGCCAGGTCGCCTACGTCGGCCAGGAGAACTTCCTGTTCGACACCGACATCGCCGAGAACATCCGCATCGGCCGTCCCGGCGCGAGCGACGACGAGGTGATCGCGGCGGCCGAGCGTGCCGGCTGCGCGGAGTTCGCCGAACGGCTGCCGGAGGGCTACCGCACACGCGTCGGCGACGGCGGCGAACGGCTCTCCGGCGGGGAGCGGCAACGTGTCGCGATCGGCCGCGCCTTCCTCAAGGACGCCCCGGTCGTAGTGCTCGACGAGGCCACGGCGTTCACCGATCCGGCCAGCGAGGACGCCATCCAGCGGTCGCTCAGTGCGCTGGCCCGCGGACGCTGCCTGATCGTGATCGCCCACCGGCTCGCCACGATCCGGCACGCCGACCAGATCCTCGTCATCGACGACGGCCGGGTCGTGGCGCGGGGAACCCACGAGCAGCTCCTGGCCGACTCCGGCCTGTACCGATCGATGTGGGAACAGGGGGAACGAGCGATGACCGAAGGCGTGCGAGCCGTGGCCGAGGGGAATCCGTCGTGATCCGCGCGATCCGGCGTGTGCTGCGCCTGGCCGACGACCGCGCGGGCCGTCTCCGCGCCGGCTTCGCGTTCGCCATCGCCGAAGGCGCCTTCGAGGCGGCACCGTTCGTCGCGATGATCCTGGTCTTCGGGCGGATCGCCCGAGGCGAATCCATCACCCCGGCCGTCGTGTGGGGCTCGGCGGTCGTCCTGCTCGTCGGATTGGCCGGCCGGATCGTCACCCGCTACCTGGTCTACCGCCTCCAGAGCGGCACCGGGTACCACGTCGTGGCCGAAGAGCGACTTCGCATCGGGGAACGCCTCCGCGGAGCCCCGATGGGCTTCTTCACCCGGTCCCGGCTCGGTGACATCACCACGACGATCACCTCCGATCTGGGTTTCCTGGAGATGTACGCCATGCACGTGCTCGACAGGCTCGCCAGCGGCATCATCGGCACGGCGATCGTCAGCGTGTTCGTGTTCGCGATCGACTGGCGGATGGGATTGGTGTTCTGGGCCGGGCTGATCGCCGGTCTGCTCGCCTACCGCGCCATGCAGACCCGCATCGCCCGGGTCGCCATCGAGCAGCGCGCCATCCAATCGCGGATGGCGGCGGCAGTCCTGGAGTACGTGCGGGGCATCGGGATCATCAAGGCGTTCGACCTCACCACCCGCGAATCCGACCGGGTGGCAGAGGCTTTCACCCGGCAGTCGGACGCCGCCTACCGGGTGGAACGCACGATCATCCCGTGGAACGGCCTGTTCGCCCTCTGTTTCCGCATCGCCACCGGGACGATCCTCTTCCTCGCCCCGGCCCTCGCCCTGCTCGGCGAGCTCGACCCGACCCGGATGCTGGTCGCGGTGATCGCGACCTTCACCGTCTACACCCCGATCGAGGTCGCCGGCTCCCTCACCGGCATGGTCCGGCTCATGGACGCCTCGCTGGACCGGGTGGAACGACTCACCGACACCCCGCAGATGGCGGGCGGGAGCGCGACGGCACCGACCCGCGCCGACATCGAGTTCGATCGGGTCCGCTTCGGCTACGACGCCGACCGGCCGGTCCTCGACGGCGTGACCTTCCACGTCCTCGAGCGCAGCATGACCGCCCTGGTCGGCCCCTCCGGCGGTGGCAAGAGCACGATCACCAGGCTGATCGCGCGGTTCTGGGACGTCACGGACGGCGCCGTCCGCATCGGCGGCGTCGACGTCCGCGACCTGCCCCCGGACACGGTGCTCGGCCTGGTCAGCACGGTGTTCCAGGACGTGTACCTGTTCCACGACACGATCCTCGGCAACATCCGGATGGGCCGCCCCGACGCGACCCTGGACGAGGTCGTCGACGCGGCGAGGAAGGCTCGTTGCCACGACTTCGTCCGCGAGCTGCCGGACGGCTATGACACGGTCGTCGGCGAGGGCGGCGGCACTCTCTCCGGTGGACAGCGGCAGCGGATCTCCATCGCCCGAGCCATTCTCAAGGACGCGCCCATCGTCCTGCTGGACGAGGCCACCGCCAGCGTCGACCCGGAGAACGAGCACCTCATCCAGCAGGCGATCCGCGAGCTCGTCCAGGACAAGACGCTCATCGTCATCGCCCACCGCCTCGCCACCATCCGGGACGCCGACCAGATCCTCGTCCTCGAGCACGGCCGGATCGGCCAGGCCGGCACCCACGACACCCTCGTCGCCCAGCCCGGCACCTACCGCGACTACTGGAACATCCGCCGGCGCGCCCAGGGTTGGCAGCTCACGACCTGACGCCCTCGTCCGGTGGCTCGACGTGGGACGCCACCGGAGGTGCGTTCGCAGGGTCCGATCGTCAGCCGCTCGTCGTCCGGTACAGGTTGAGACGGTAGGACTTCATCATCGAGGGGAACAGGCGGGCCACCGTGCGCATGCCGTATCGGTAGCTCGCCGGCCAGGTCCGGGCGACCGCGGGCTGCGGTGTCGCGAACGTCCGGGAGTCGACCAGGTGCAGCCCCCAGCCTTCGAGCTCACGTGGGTTGTCGCAGACCCAGCGCATCTGGGCGTCGACCTTCCTCATCGATCCGTTGCGCTTCATGCTGGCCAGCATCTTCGGCCCGCCGGTGTCCAGCGCGATCAACGATCCCGGGAACCGGTCGGCCAGCCGGCTTACCGCGTCTCGGACCTGCTCGGCGGGGAAGTACAGGAACACGGCCTCCGCCACGAAGAACCACGGGCCCGGTGTGGCCGCGACCGCCTCGATCCAGTCGGTGTCGAACACCGAACCCGCCAGCACGGTGCGCCGCCGATCATCGGCGAAGAAGTGCCGCCGAAGCTCGATGACGTCGGGAAGGTCGAGGTCGAACCACCGGAGCCGACCGTTGTCGACGCGTTCGAACCGGGTGTTGAGGCCGCAGCCGATCTCGACGACGGTCCCCTCGGGGTTCTCCCGCAGGAACTCCCGCACCCAGCCGTCGAAGATCGAGGTGCGCAACACCGAACCCGGCAGCGAGCCGCCCCGGAAACGACGGAAGTCGTAGTCGATGGCCTCCACCATGTCCCGGGCCTGGGTGTCGCGCAGGACCGAACGCCGGGAGGCCGCATCGCGGGCCCGCCCGTACAGCGGGATCAGCAGCGTCTCCTGCACCTCACCCAACACCGGCTCGAACCGTCCCGACGACGCCGCTTCGCTCACAATGAGAACCATACTCAACTGGTGCCTGGGTCGGACGGCCCGGGGACAGGCGGATGACGTCCCGGCCGCGTGCCGCCACGCACAGCAACCGAGTCTCGACGGACTCGGGCGATCTCAAGCCCACGGATTTGCATAAAACGCAAAACTTGTAATGGCTATCGTTCGCGTTGCCTCATGCTTGGCCGGACGGCAGGCGCTCTCGTCTGCACACGTCGACCACTGCGCACCGGAAGGGGCAACAGCATGATCCTGTCCAGCTTGTCGAGGCGTGGCGTCGGACTTCTCGGCGTCCTCGTCGCGCTCCTCGTCGCCGGCTGCGCACCCGCGGCGGAATCCGAGCCGGATGTCGAAAGTCCTGGTGCAGAAGGCTTTCCGGTTTCGATCGACACCGCGTACGGCCGGATCACGCTCGATCACCAGCCGGAGCGGATCGTCGCCCTGGGTCGCCAGTCCAACTATGCGGACATGCTGGCCGCGCTCGGGAAACGGCCGGTCGCCGTCGCGATCGAGGGCGCGCCCGACCAGCGGGCGCTGTTGACCGGCTACCCGTGGCTCGAAGGGCTCGCGACCGGCGACCTGGACCCAGCCATGATCACGACCGAGCAGAAGGCATCCCCGGAGGCCATCGCGGCTCACCGGCCGGAGCTCATCCTCGGCGACATCTGGAACATCGACCCGCAGTTGTACGAGCAGCTCTCGCAGATCGCACCGACCTATGTGGGCCTCGAGGACAAGACCGCCACGGCGTGGAAGGACCACCTGAACGCCCTGGGAACCATGACCGGCACCGCCGAGGAGTCCGACCGGGTCGTCGCCCAGATCGAGGCGGACCTGACCGCCGCGCGTGACAGACTCGCCGGCCTGCAAGGCAAGACCTACAACTTCGGCGTCGTCGTCAACGACGGGTTCCAGTTCGGCGGAGCCACTTTCCCCGACGACCTGGGCTTGACCCCCGCCGAGAATCAAACTGGTCCGACAGGCACGAAGCGGGAGGCCGTGGCGCTGGAAAACCTCGATCAGCTCCAGGCCGATGTCTTGCTGATCGGAGTGTTCGCCGATCCCGATGCGCGCACGAAGCTCGAGGACGATCCCCGCTTCGCCGAGCTGCCGGCGGTCAGGAACGGCACGGTCGTCTTCGTCGACCGGCAGATGGCGAATGCCGCCGGGTCCACGCCCGGCCCGTCCAGTCTGGCCTGGCTGCTGGGCCGGGTGGTCCCGCCATTGGCGGACTCGGAACTGAACCGGGACGGCCGGTAGGGATCGCTATGGCCAGCGACCCCGATCGTCGATGTCCGCCCGCCGGCGTCGTCCGAGGGGACGTGGTGTGACGCCGCCGGGTCCGAGCACCCGAGCCGCTGGCCGGATAGCCGCCCGGGCCACGGAGGTGCACCAACAGGCGCAGGTGGGATCGAGCCAGCGCCGGAAAGTGGGCCTGCTGGCCGCGCTGGCTGTTCTCGTCCTCCTGACGGTCGTAAGCATCGCGGTGGGAGCGAAGACCATTCCACTGCCTGGGGTGATCGCCGCGCTGTGCGAGAACACCGGCCGGGGTGATGCCTACGTCGTCTGGGAGATGCGGATCCCCCGTACCGTCGTCGGGGTGGTCGTGGGAGCCGCGCTCGGCGTGGCCGGGGCGCTGATCCAGGCTCTGACCCGGAACCCGCTGGCCGACCCCGGCATCCTGGGCGTGAATGCCGGTGCGTCGCTGTTCGTGGCTGTCGCAGTGTCGGTCGTCGGAGTCGCCTCGGTCGCCGGGTATCTGTGGTTCGCGTTCGCCGGAGCGCTGACGGTGACGATCGCCGTCTACGCCATCGGCTCCACGGGACGGGCCGGAGCCGATCCGGTGCACCTCACCCTGGCCGGAGTCGCGCTGGGCGCCGTGTTGTCGGGCATCGTCACCGCGATGGTGTTGACCGACCCGCAGGCCTTCGATCAGATGCGCACCTGGAATGCCGGCAGCATCGCCGGCCGCGGCTGGGACGTCCTATTTCCGGTGCTGCCGTTCCTCCTGGCCGGGATGATGTCGGCAGCCGCCGCGGCACCGGCGTTGAACGCGATCGCCCTCGGAGACGACCTGGCCACCTCGCTCGGAGCGGGCATCGTTCGTACCCGGATCCTGGTCGTCCTCGCGGTCACGGTGCTGGCTGGCGGGGCGACGGCGATCGGCGGCCCGATCGGGTTCGTCGGGCTCATGGTGCCGCACGTGGCCCGCTGGATCGTCGGCCCGGACCAGCGATGGATTCTCGCCTACACCGTCGTCCTCGCCCCGGCCCTGGTGCTGGCCGCAGACGTCGTCGGCCGCATCGTGCATCGGCCCGGGGAGGTCCCGGTAGGCATCGTCACCGCCTTCGTCGGCGCCCCGGTCCTCATCGTGCTCGTGCGACGACGGAAGGCGAGCAGGCTTTGATGCCGACGATCGCCCGCCTGGACGCGGCTGCGTCGCGCAGTCGGGTCCGGTTCGGCTGTCGCACCCTGGTCCTGCGCCGGGCCGGGGTCGCGCTGCGATGGCGGTTGCACACGCTGGTCGTCTGCGCCGGGACGGTCGCGGCCACGGCCGCCACGACGGTCTGGACGCTGACGACCGGCGACTATCCGCTCACGCTCGCCGACGTGTGGGCCGTGCTGACCAGGAATCCTCCGACCGAGTTCACCCGGATCGTGGTCGTCGAGTGGCGGCTGCCCCGGGCGCTGGCCGCGGCCGTCTTCGGTGCCGCACTCGGTGCGGCCGGAGCGGTCTTCCAGTCCTTGACCCGCAACCCACTGGCGAGCCCGGACATCATCGGGTTCTCCACCGGCTCGTACACCGGGGCACTCCTGGTGATCATCGTCCTGGGTGGCTCGTATCCACAGCTGGTGGCGGGCGCGTTGGCCGGGGGCATCACCACCGCCGCGGTGGTGTACTCGCTGGCGTGGCGGCGAGGCGTCCACGGCTTCCGATTGATCATCGTGGGCATCGCGATCAGCGCAGTGCTCGCCTCGGTCAACACCTGGCTGATGCTGACCGCCGACCTCGAGATCGCGATGACGGCGGCCGCGTGGGGCGCCGGATCGTTGGCCGGCATCGGTTGGGAACAGGTGGGCATCGGCAGCACCGTCGTCGTCCTGCTGCTGACCGTGCTGGTTGCCCTGGCACCGGGACTCCGCCAGCTCGAACTCGGCGACGATGTTGCCCGGGCCACCGGCGTCCGGGCTGAATCCCTGCGCATGCGTGTCATCGTCATCGGCGTCGCTCTTACCGCGGTCGTGACCGCGGCAGCCGGACCGATCGCGTTCATCGCCCTGGCGGCACCCCAGATCGCCCGTCGTCTGACCGCCACTCCCGGCACTGCCGTCGTGCCGGCTGCCTGCG
Source organism: Actinomycetales bacterium (assembly GCA_039812305.1). Classification (GTDB taxonomy): domain Bacteria; phylum Actinomycetota; class Actinomycetes; order Actinomycetales; family CAWJMD01; genus JBDIAG01. The sequence continues at coordinate 8,350 of JBDIAG010000117.1, forward strand.
TCGGTGGGCTCCTGCTGGCCGGCGCGGACCACGCTGCCCGGACGCTGCTCCCGGTCGCTCTGCCGGTCGGTGTCGTCACGGTCATCGTCGGTGGCAGCTACCTGGTCTGGCTCATTGCCCGGGAGGTCCGCCGACGTGCCTGAAAAGGGTTCTCGCCGAATGGGATCCGATCGTGCTGGACGAGGCAGCCGTCCCCTCCTCCACGGTCGAGGGCGTGGGGCGAATCGGACTGCCGGATCTGTTCGGGAGCATCGGAGATGACCACCGAGGACGTGGTCACCACCAGCGTGGCGTTCGACGAGATGTCCGTCGACGACTACGCCGCATTGCTGGCCGTCGGGAGCGATCGCGAAGCGGACGGGCAGGAGTTCTGGGACGCGAGGGCGTCCGACTACAACGACGCCCAGGATCGCGACGACGGAGTGCTGGCCGACGGTGTCGTCACGCATCTGGTCTCCCGGGGCATTCTCGACGATGCTCACGTCCTCGACATCGGTGCCGGTGCCGGCCGGTACGCACTGCGGCTCGCCCCGCACGCCACCCACCTCCATCTCGTCGACATCTCCGGCCGGATGCTCACCCACGCCCGGGCCAACACGGCTGCCGTCGGTCTGGCGAACCTCGAGTTCACCTGCGTGGGATGGAACGACGCCGATCTGGACGCGCTGGGCTGGCGAGGTGCGTTCGACGTCGTGTTCGCCTCCATGGTCCCGGCCGTCCGCAGTCGAGCCGGCATCGACCGGATGATCGCGGCCTCCCGCTCCTGGTGTGTGGTCAACCGGACCATTCAGATGCGTGACACGCTCGCCGAGCGCCTCCGACGCGAC
>JBDIAG010000118.1:0-9176 GCA_039812305.1 Actinomycetales bacterium
CGAATGGGGTCAGTCTGTTGGTGCCGGCGTTGGTGACGACGATGTCCAGTCGGCCGAACTCGTCGATCGCCGCCTGGACGACGGATTCCGGCGCCTGGGTCACGTCGTCGAAGTTCGCGATCGCCCGGCCACCCGCATCTGTGATCGTCCGGACGACCTCCTCGGCCGGCTCACGGCTGGCGCCACCGCCGGCCGCCGCCGCGCCGACATCGTTGACGAGGACGCACGCGCCCCTCGAGGCGAGCAGAAGCGCATGAGACCTGCCCAAGCCGCGTCCACCACCGGTGACAATGGCTACCTTTTCATCGAAACGCAACATTGCTAACTCGATTCATTCTGGCGGACAGGCTATATCCGCATTCGACACCTACAGATTGCGGAGAACCGTCCGCGGCGGAACGCGCCTTCCGGGGAGCGTCTATCTAGGGCGATTCGATCGGCACCTGCTCGGTCGCCAACGGGTCGAGCACGTCGACGATCGCGTCGTGCGCCTCCCAGGCGAACAGGTGCCCGGCTCCGGGAACCTCGATCAGCTTCGCGCCCGGGATGAGATCGGCGATCCGCCTGGAGTTCACCGGGGGGACGATGTGGTCGGCGAGGCCGTGCATGACGGTGGTGGGAACGCTCACCTTGCGAAGCCGGCGCGGATTGCGCCAGGCATAGATCGCCCGCGCCTGCAGCATGATCCCGTTGAACGGCGTCACGCGCATCAGAGCCTGGTGGCCCATCTCGTGCAGCACCTCGATCTGCGGCTCGAATCCGTGAGCCGCGAACTGGAGCCATTGACGACTGGCATGGTGCATCTGCTCCTCGGTGGGATTCTCGATATCCGCCGCCGGGGGCTTGAGCAGGATCGTCGCCTGGGTCATCCCGCCCGCGGTCGGGATGAAAGCCGGGGCGGGTGGAATCGTACTGGCCAGCACGAGGTGCTTGACCCGTCCGGGATGTCGCAGCGCGAACTCCTGCGCGATCATGCCACCCATCGAATGCCCGAATACGACGGCGGTCTCCACACCCAAGGCGTCGAGCGCGTCCCGCACGTCGTCCGCCATGTCGGCCATGGTGAACGCCCCGGTGACGTCGCGCGCCCAACCGGTTCCGCGATTGTCGATCCGGATCACCCGGAATCGCTGCTCGAGGTGCCGAACGAAGGACGACGGCCACGAAAGGCCACTTCCGGTGAAACCATTCAGAAGGACGAGGGCGTCGCCCCGGCCGCTTTCGTGCCAGGTGACGGTGTGCCCGTCGCTCCTGGTGGTCAACCGGCCCCTGGTGTTGCGATAGAGCTTCTCCCACTTGATGATGATGTCTGCCGTCCGCGCCACGTGTCCTGCGACGAACGGCAGCCGCCACAACCTGACCACCGTCTTGCTGGCCTGGTTCAACGCTGCATCCGCGACTGTCACGGTGTATCGCCTCCGATTCGAGTGAGCCGCTCGCGACTGCCGACTAAGCCGCTTCCATTCACTAGTCGAGAGTCTTCATGGGTCTATTGGGAATGGATATCTGCCAGGGGTGGAACCGCAGCCGGCGGCCCGGTGGGCGGCTCACCCCGATTCCTCGCCCGCGATCCGCCTCTCCGCCGGATCCGCACGGGCCGGGTCACCGTCCGGGAACCGCACGACTCGTCCCGACGTGGCGGTGGTCTTCGACGTCCGCTTGAGTCGCTCGTAGGTCTTCAGGTCCGGACGGAGTCGCCAGAGCCCCCGGCGATCCGTTCCGCGCAGCCCCCGTTCCGCCACCGCGTCCAGGGTGAGCCCCGACAGGGTGCCCGGAAGGGACGAGACGACCTGAACGAACCGGGGTCGCTGAGCGGGATCGAGCTCAGCCGTGACTCGCTCGAGCTCCCACCTGGTCAGTTCGGCCTTGGGCAGCAGGGTCACGGCGGCGACCACCACGTCGTGTTCGCCGTCCCCCGCCCCGCCGGCCACGACCTCGTCGACGGCCGCGATCCGACCGAGAGCATTCGTCACCACCGAGGGTGCCACCGGTCCGCCGGCCGTGGGAATCAGGCCCGACTCCAGGCCGACACGCCACAGGTCGCCATCCGCGTCGCAGGTGAAGAGCTCACCCGTGGAGTGCCAGGCGTCGTCGGGGCCGAAGACCCCGCGCAGCACCTCTGTCGCCGGGGACTGATCGTGCCGGGCCAGGCCGAGTCCGACCTCGTCGACCTTGCACTTCCGGGCGAAGCCCCCGTCGCCGGGCACCAACTGTCCGGTGGCCTCGTCGATCGCCGCGACGACGACGGGCGGCGTCTTGGGCAATGGGCGACCGGTCGATCCGATCTTCGCCGCCGGGAGGTTGGCCAGGACCGCCTCGCCCGCGAAGGACGCATACAGTTCGAGAACCCGGACTCGAGGAAACCGTTCGTTGACCCGGCGCCACAACCACTGTGGCATACCGGAACCCACGAACATCCTGATCGCATGGCCCGGTGCTCGCGGATTGGTCGGGGTGTTTACGATGGGGGCCATCGAGGCACCCGAGTACGCGACGTGGGTGGCACCGTAGCGACGGGCTTCGGCCCAGAAGGTGTCCGGGGCCGAACCGGTCGCGAGGGCCAGGCGGGCATCGGCGGTCAGCGCCGCGCCGACGCAGGTGAGGAGCGCGGACGGGTCGTGCAGTGGCGTCGGGTTGTACACGGTGTCCGCCTGGGTGAGGCCGATCGCGTCGGCACACGCCAACGCGGCGTGCGCCCAGTGTCGGTTCGTGATCGGCCAGGCGCTGGCCCGGTCGTCCTCCCCGGTGAAGACCACGAATGCCACATCCGCACTCCGGCGCGGATTCGCTCGATACCACTCCGGAAAGGCCACGGATTCCGGATCGATGGAATCCAGGTCCACCATGCCGTCCGGGATCACCTCCGATTCGCCGGTGCCCACGACGCAACTCCGACCGGCCACGAGGCCCGTATCGGCCTCGGCGTTCTCGGTGTCGCACACGACCCAGGAGATGCGGCCGAGCTTGGCATCACGGCGGATATCACCGTCCGGACGCAGCAGTGCGGCGATCCCGCCGATGCGACTGATCGCGGCGACGGTGATGAGCGCCGTGAACTGTGAGTCGGTGAGAACGCCGACGCGGTCACCCCGCCGGACTCCCACGCTGACCAGACGCTTGACGTGGTCGTCCACATGCTGCTTCAGGTCCTGATGCCGGACGACCCGGTCCTCGCTGAGGAGCGCGACGCCTTCGGGTGAGCGGTCCGCGGCCCGGTCGAGCACGAGCCCGAGGGAGATGGCTGTCTTGGGCTGGACCTGATCGAGCTGGTTCAACAGCGGGACCTGACTGCCGCCCTCCCTCAGCACGGCCCGCGCCAGGTCGAGTCCGGTGGCGACCGTCTGACCGGACAGCCGGGTGATGTCGAAGCCGACGTCGGCCAGATCCTGCAGGGTCTTGCCCACCGGGCCGAGGGTCCAGGACGCGGTGGAGGTGACCTGCTCCATCGGAACGATCTGCGCCGGCAGATCGCCCGCGCCGGCGATCCAGCGAATCCACTCGGCCACCCGGGGCCAGGTCCGTTTGCGGGCCCCGGAGCCCGCAACCAAGCCGAAATGCCCGGTATCGAGGGTGACCTCGAAGACCTCCGACCGGGGAGCCGCGTCCTGGACCGCGCGAACGGCAACGGGAATGCCCTCCTGGTCCCGCGTCCCGACGATGGCCAGGATGGGGCACTCGACATCGGCGAGACTCACGGGGCGATCGCCGATCACGTACCCGCCGGTCTGCAGCCGGTTGTACGCGACCAGTTCCATCAAGCCGGCCGCGGTGGCACCCGGATACTCCGTCAGCCCGTCCCGGTCGAGGAACTGGCGCTGCTGCTCCCCGGGAAGTACTTTCTCCCGGTCTCGCAGCGACTTCAGATACTGGATCTGGAACTCGACGATGCGCACCGGGTCGGTCAATCTCGTGGCGGCCCTCACCACCGGCATCGGGATGGTGACCTTCGACAGGATGCCGGTGTCGAGCATCGTCCTGGCGAGATCGGTGTACGCCTCCGCCGAGATCGGCACCAGCGGGGTCGGCAACGGCGCCACGTGGAAGTCGGTCGGCGACCCGAGGGCGACAAGGCCGCTGAGACCCTCCGAACGGCGGTAGGCAGCGGTGAGATAGGAGAAGACGCCGCCTTGAGAGTACCCGCCCAGAACCGGGTCGTGACCGGTCGCCTGCCGGACGAAGTCGACGACGTCGCTGAGCGCGTGAATGTGGTCGCTGACCGTTCGCTGCCGGCCGCCGGGCTCTTCGTTCGGCCGGCCGAAGTCGACCACGAAGATGTCCAGACCGTTCTCGTGGATGGCCCGAACGGCGCTCGACCGCGGCGCGACGTCGTAGACGTCGCAGAGCATGATCATGGCCGGCACGAGGATGATCGGCGGGAGATCGCCCTTCGGTACGTCGTCGGGGAAATAGTGCCGGAGCCGGTACATGGGGTCGGTGGCCACGACGTCGTACGGCGCATAGTGCTTGTCGATGCGAAGGCCGCCATAGCGCAGGTACTCGGCCACGTTCTGGCCTGTGGCACCGGCATTCTTCGCGACTGAGAACGCATCACCGGCCGCCGACCCGACCCTTTGCACGGCCGAATTCAGGAGTGAGAAAGGCTCCACCGCGGTCACTCCCCCATTGCCGAATGGCCGAGCGGAACGCAGCTTCCAACCTCACCTGCTCGGATCACCGGCATCATCGTTGACCGCCTTTCGCGGCTCGAGTCCTGTCGCCCACGCAGGACGCAGCAGCAGCGGGGTGCCGAGCGGCCGTACCGGCCACCATTGCCCGCACGCACCGATGTTTGCATATCCCCAGCGCGGATACAACATATTATGTTGAATCTCTGAAGTCGTTGACCCGTCGCCGGCGGCACCCGCCCAGAGGGCACCGGCGACGACTCGATGTGACCGCCGCGAGCCGCCGACACGATCGACTTTCGCGGAGATACGATGCGGATGGCGGAAGGAGGTGCCCGGATGAGGACCGATGTCGGAATCCGACGCAAGCGGACGCAATTGCCCGAAGAGGTGGCCGCCTATGTTCGAGAGCTGATCTTCTCCGGGCAGGTGCAGCCGGGAGACTTCCTCCGGATGGAACGCATCGCCGAGGCGGTCGGGGTGAGCAACACGCCGGTTCGCGAAGGTCTGCTCACCCTCGCCAGCGAAGGGTTCGTCCGGTTGGAGCCCCGGCGCGGCTTCGTCGTCGCGTCGTTCACCCCTCAAGACGTCCACGACATCTTCTGGGTCCAATCCCAGATCGCCGGAGAGCTCGCGGCGCGAGCCGCCAAGCTGATCACCAGCGAACAACTGGCCACCCTCGATCAGATCAACACCGAGTTCGACCGGGCGGTGAGCGAGGGCCGAACCGATCTCGTCATCGAGCTCGGTCACCAATTCCACGTCATCGTCAACCGGAGCGCCCAGTCACAGCGCCTGGCGCTGATGCTGAAATCGGTGGTCAACCAGCTGCCGCGGGAGTTCTACTCCACGATCGAGGGGCGCGTCGAGGAAGGCCACGCCTACCACCCCACGCTGACCGAGGCTCTCCGGAAGCGACAGGTCCGCAACTCCCGGGCCATCATGAGCAAGCACATCCTGGCCAGTGCCGACCATCTCATCGACATGCTCGAGGCACGTGGCCTCTGGCAACGCGACCAGGCAGGCTGAACCACCCCTGCCACGACGGCCGCTGATTCGACGAGGCCTCCCGCACGACTGACGGTGCGCCCTCTACGGGCCGGGAGATGCTCCCCGGCTGACTCCGAGCATGGACGACACCCGGAAGTTCCCGACAGTCGCGCGTTCCGGTTGCCATCCGGGCGCCCGCTGAGCACGGCAGGCGACGGTTCGCGCCAGCGGACGAGATCCAGCGCCGGCCAGGAGCGGCCGTCCCCCAGATCCCGGCCACCGTCCCGTCAAGGTATTGACGCCAGTATGTTCCATAGCATATATAATGTCGAATCCATTCCGGCGACGGATGACGTGGTCCGTCCTGCTCGAGAGGCGACGGAGCCCCATGCCGAATCCCGCCCCCAAGACACGCAGCGGCCTCGTTGTCGTCGCGTTGTGCTTCCTCACGATCGTGGCCGACGGCTTCGATCTGATCATCTACGGTGCGACAGTCCCCTCACTCGTCAAGGAATGGGGATTGGCACCGACGACGATTGCCAACATCGGCAGTTTGACCCTGGTCGGCCTCATGATCGGCTTCCTGGTCGCCGGCCGACTCGCCGATCGCTTCGGCCGGCGGACGGTGCTGCTGGTCGGCGGTACCTGGTTCTCCCTGGCCTGCGCCGTGTGCGCCTTCGCGCCGAACGTCGAGTTCTTCGCCACCGCACGGTTCCTCGCCGGACTCGGCCTCGGTGGCGTCGTGCCATCGGCGGTCGCTCTCACCGCCGAATACGCGCCGGCAGGGCGTCGCATGCTCTACAACGGCCTGATGCTCTGCGGCTACCCGATCGGGGGTGTCCTCGCGACTTTCGTCGCCCTCGCGGTGCTGCCCACGTCCGAGGCGATTGCCGCGGCCGCCGTCCCGGATCAGAGCTGGCGCATCATGTACGGCCTCGGCGCGGCCTACATCGTCATCATCCCGGTGATGCTGTTCCTGCTGCCGGAGTCGGCGAGCTATCTGGCCTTGAGCGGCAAGATCGAGAAGGCAGAGCGTCTGGCGCGCACCTACCAGCTGGACTGGCAGGCGATACTCGCCGAGAAGAAGGCGAAGGACTCCGGCTCGGCGAAAACTGGCTTCTCGGAACTGTTCTCGCCGCGGTACCGGGTGTCGATGATCCTGTTCATCCTCATCATGTTCTGCATTCAGGTGCTGGTCTACGGCCCGAACACCTGGCTGCCCAAGATGGCCGCCGACATGGGATTCGCCGGCATGCAGGGTACGTGGGCCCTGATGATGCTCCAGGTGGGCGCCGTCGTCGGCACCATCCTCGGCGCGGTCCTGATCGACCGCGGCGGAACGAGGACGGTCGTCATTCCCTACTTCCTCCTCGGGGCGGTCGCCCTGCTGGTCATGGCCTTCGCGCAGACGATCGGGGGTGGCGGCCTGTTCGCCGGCGCCTTCTTCGCGGGCATGGGGACGGTCGCCACCAGCACGCTGATGTACGGCGTCCTCGCCGTCCACTTCCCGACGTCGTCCCGAAGCTCCGCGGTAGGCCTCGCGCTGGGAATCGGCCGTTTCGGCGCCATCCTCGGCCCGCAGGTCGGCGCCATCTTTGCAAGTCCCCGTGCCGGCCTCATCGCATTCACGGTGCCGGCGGTGATCGGTGCGATCCTCGTGCTGCTCCTGCCCCGCGCGCCGCGGGAAGAGCTGGTGGAGACCGAGGTCGTCACCGCTTCCTGACCGGCTTCGGCACGACGTCGCCGATGCCGTGCCCACGGCGACAAGGCCAGGTTCGAATCTCCGGCCCGAGGTCTCCTCGGATCGGATTCGGACCTGGCCTCGCTGTCTTACGCACTTCGGACGAGTCGCGCTCCGGGTTCGGCATGCCGCCGCTCCCGCGGTGTCACCGGCCGATCCGGAGGCCCGTGATGTGGCTGCTCAGCCAGTCGAATGCTGCCGCTTGTCCACGTATTCGGCGAGCTGCTCGCCCGCGTTCCGGATGTGCTGCGCCATCAGCGACCGAGCCTTCTCCGCGTCCTGGTTCTGCAGCGCCTCGAAGATCGCACCATGGTCGGCAGCCGTGGTCTCGGGCCAGCCGTCGATCTGGGAGTAGAAGGCGCTGGGGACGTACTTGACGAACGTCCCCAACGCCCAACGCAGACGCTCGGAGCCGGCGATCAGGTAGAGGTCACGGTGGAACTCGTGGTTGAGCTGCTCCAGCCGCTCGTGCTCACCACGCTCAGCGGCCTCGATCAACTGCTTGTGCACGTTGCCCAGGCTCTCCAGTTGTGCCGGTTCCACCCGGTCGGCCGCGCGCGCCGCCAGCTCGCCGGCGATCAACGCGTGCGCCTCGAAGATGTCGCGGATGTCGTCGGCGACCAGGGGCGCCACCGTGAAGCCCCGACGCGGGATCAGCTCGAGGAAACCCTCGACGCGCAGTGCGTGCAGGGCCTCCCGCACCGGCGTCGCCGACACGTCGAGCGCATCGCCGACGGCCTCCGCGCGAACCGACTCCCCCGGAGCGAACTCACCAGCCATGATCGCTTGCCGCACGTAGGAAGCCACCTCGTCGCTCAGCTGCCGTCTGCGCACGCTCGTCCCTCTTGCTCGGTGGGGCCTGATCTGGATCGCGGACCTCGAGGATCCACGATGCAATACCCTAGCCGCCTGGTTCGCGACCGCACGGCGACGTTCCGGGTGACGCACCCCGCCGCCGTGGATGTACGCCCCGGGATGGCGGGCGACGGTCTGCCTCCTTCGCCGGGCGACCGCGGTGTCAGGATGATGGCGTGAGCGACAAGATTGCTGCCAGCCCTGCACTGATCGAGCGCACCGGCATCGAGATCGTCCCCGAGTCCGACCGGACGGCCAGGCCCCGAGACCTGTTCTGGCCGTGGTTCGCGGCCAACGTGTCGGTCTTCGGCATGAGCTACGGGTCCTTCGTTCTCGGCTTCGGCATCTCGTTCTGGCAGGCCACGCTGGTCGCGGTCGTCGGCATCGTCGTGTCCTTCTTCCTGTGCGGTCTCATCGCCATCGCCGGCAAGCGCGGATCGACGCCGACCATGGTGCTCTCGCGCGCGGCGTTCGGCGTGCACGGTCAGAAGGTGCCCGGCATCGTGTCGTGGCTGACCTCGATCGGCTGGGAGACCTTCCTGGCGATCATGGCGGTGCTCGCCACCGCGACCGTCATCACGCAGCTCGGCGGGAACGGCGACAGCGTCGTCCTGAAGCTGGTCGCCACGTTGATCGTCGCGGTCCGCCTGCCCAGGGAGCCACTACGCATGTCCGCTGCCCTGGTGCCGCGCGTCCGCGTCCTGCTCGTCTGTGACGAGGCCGTCCGCAGCGACGTCGAGGAGGACGTCTTCACCCTCGAGAACGTCCGCCAGTACTTCACCGCCACCTCGTTCCCGTGCGTCCGTGGCCTGACCGTTTATCTGCTCCTGTCCTTCCCGCGTCCGGGCACCTTCGAGGGGCACTTGGAGGTGGCCCACGTGCGAACGAGCAAGGCGGTCCGACACACGAAGTTCGGCGCGGTGTTCGAGGACCAACGCCCCGTCGCCCTGGCTATAGACCTGGGC
>JBDIAG010000119.1:0-9121 GCA_039812305.1 Actinomycetales bacterium
GCTGGGGAATCCCACTTCACGGGCACGGACGACGGCCTGCGTCCGGTCCCGAACCCCGAGCTTGACGAGGATCGTCGACACGTAGTTGCGGACCGTCTTCAGCGACAGGTGCAACTCGGCGCTGATCTCACCATTGCTACGGCCCGCCGTCAGCAGTGCCAGGACGTCGAGTTCGCGCTCGGTCAGCTCGGGGAAGGGCCGGGCCGCCCGGGCGGGGTCGCGGCCGGCGACGGCATCCAGCACGCGCACCGCGCTGGTCGGGCTGAAGATCGCTTGGCCGTCGCGGACCGCGATCAGCGCCCGGACGAGTTCATCGATGCTCGCGTCCTTCACCAAGTAGCCGCGGGCGCCGGCGCGGATCGCCGCGAACACCGAATCGTCGTCCGCCATCGTCAGCACCAGGATCGCCATCTCGGGGCTCTCCGCGACGATCCGGCGGGTCGCTTCCAGACCGCTCATGCCCGGCATGGCGAGGTCCATCACCACGACGTCCGGCGCCAGGGTGAGGGCCATGTCGACGGCGTCGACGCCGGTTGCCGCTTCGCCGACCACGTCGATGTTCGCGCCCGCGGCCGCCAGCATCGCCTTGACGCCTTCGCGGTAGAACGCATGGTCGTCGGCGAGCACCACCCGGATCGGCGTGTTACTCACGGCAGCTCCGCGGAATCGCCCGGGGGAGTGGCTGTTTCGGACTCCGGGGAGAGCGGGACCGGCAGCGGCAGCCGGGCCGTCACCGTCGTCCCGCGCGGATCGGTGGCGCCGATCGCCATGTGGCCGCCGACCTCGGCGGCTCGCTCGGTCAGCGATCTGATCCCGGCGCCCGCGACGACCGCGTCCGGCATCCCCCGGCCGTCGTCGCTCACGACGACTGTCAACGCCCGCTCCGCCGGGTCTGGCTCGTCCGCCGCCGGAGAGGTCGACGAGACGAGCAGGTCGACCGTGCAGGTCGTCGCCTGTGCGTGACGGACGGCATTCGTCACCGCCTCCAGGACGATCCGGTAGGCGGTGATCTCGGTGGCGGCGGGCAGCTCGGGCAGCGGCTGCGGGCACCGCACGACGATCGTCGGCCGTCCCCCGGAAAGCTCGCCGCAGGCCGCGCGCACGGCGTCGGCGAGCCCGAGGTCGTCCAGCCGGGGCGGCCGCAGCGCGTACACCAGCCGGCGGACCTCGCCGACCGTCTCCCGCACCTGGCTGCCGGTGTCGGTGAGCAGCCGGCGGCTCGCGTCCGGGTCCGACTCGATCAGCCGGCCGGCGAGTTCCACCCGCTGGTAGATGCTGGCGAGAGTGGGTCCGAGCCCGTCGTGCAGGTCACGGTGCATTCGGCGGCGTTCCTCCTCGCGCGCACTGACGGCTTGCTCCCGGGCGACGCGCAATTCGGCCGAGGCCCGGGCGGCGGCCACCGCCAGCCCCGCCTGTCCGGCGACCCCGGCGAGAAGCTCCCGGTCGGCCGCCGAGAGTTGCTCGCCGCGACGGGCCGCGACCTCGAACACGCCGACCCGGCGGCCGCGGTGATCGATCGGGAACGACGACGTCGCGCCGGGCGGTGCGTCGCCGACATATCTGGCGATGGGTGTGGGGCGGCCGGTCAACGTGATCGCGGCCCGGCTCAGCCCGAGCGTCGGCCCGATGACGTCCACCACGGTGTGCACGAGTTCCTCGGGCCGCACGGTCGCCGCGAGCCGCTCGCCGAGCTCGTGCGCGACCCGATACGGCTCGGCGCGATCGCCGTAGACCAGCCTGGCCACCCGGCGTTGCAGCCAACTGCGGGCGGGCAGCAGCTCCGCCGCCGCAACGGCCGTCGCCAGCACCGGCAGAAGCACGCCGCCACCCGTCCAGACAGCCCCGACGCCGCCGACGATCAGGCCGTACACCAGCAGGACGAAGACGGTGAGCGTCCCGTAGACCACGGCCCGGCTCACGACGACGTCGGACTCGAAGAGCCGATGACGCACGACCACCACGGCCAGCGCCAGGGCGAAGAGCGCGCTCACGAGATAGCTGGCGCCGTTGAGGGCGAGGTCGATCGCGAGCGCCGGGGCCGTCCGTCCGTCGCCTGGGCGGACGAGTCCGATGAGTCCGGTGAAGGTGACGAGCCCGGCCCGGGCGACCAGCGCGGCCAGCACCCACCGCGCCCGCCGTCGGGTCTCGGCATCGGAGACCCGACGGTAGCGATACAACTGCGCGGCGGCACCGCTGGCGAGCAGGCTCAACAGGGCGAACACGGCCCACGCCGGTTGCGATGCACCGCTGTCCAGGGTCAGGAAGGCGACGAAGACCGCGACCCAGGCCGGGATCGTCCAGCGCATCCAGCGGGGTACGAACCTGCCGTCGGGAAAGACCAGCAAGAGCGAGAAGATGCCGAACCAGCCGAGCCCGGTGAGGGCTTGGACCCACGACATCGACGGGACGGCGGAGGCCAGCAGCAGCGGCGCAGTGCCGCCGACCGTCGTGTGCAGGATGACGACAACGGCTACGTACACCCGGAAACCCGAAAGGGGCGGACGCAACAGCAGGACGGCCGCACCCATCCCGAACGCGAACAGGACGAGCTCCAACAGCAGCACGTAGGCGACCACCGAGCCGGCCGGGAGGCCCCAGCCGGCGAGGATGGGCAGGACCACGTCGGTCGGCCACCCGAGCAGGACGATCGGCGTGGCGGATGCTCCCTGCACGATGCCGGCCACCAAGCCCGCCGTGAACACCGCGACGACCGGGACGATGAGCAGCCAGACCGCACCGCCGGCCACCCGGCTGCGCGGCTGGTCGCCCAGAGGCGCTGCCCGGGTGTCCGTTCCGACCGCCGGGATCACGGGGCCCTCATGGCCAGAGGGTACGCGGTTCAGGCCGGCACGCGGGAGGCCCGCAAGCCGACCCCCAGTGCCAGCCAGACGACGGCGATGGCGAACGGCGGGATGCCGCCCCGGGTGGTCAGGTCGACCACAAGATAGGCGGCGCAGACGACGGCGAGAACCAGCGTGAACGTCCGGCGTACGCCCGCGGCCCGGGCCGCCAGCGCCACGAGCAGGACGGCGACCACTCCCGTCCAGATCGAGATCAGACTGGCGCCGAAATACGCGTCGTAGGAGGCGGTATCGCCGAACCGGGGTTGGGAGAACCCGATCGCCAGCAGCGGGATCGCGATCTGCGCCGCGCCGGCGAGCAGCGACACACCGCAGGCCGCGATCGCCGTCGTGGCCACGGATCGGCCGGGACCGCCGTCCGCCAGGAGCCGGCGAGCGACCAGGACGACACCGGCCGTGCCCCAGACCATCGCGAGCAGGTACACGATGTTTCGTCCGGCGATGACGGCGGCCGCGGACGCGAACTGCGCCGGGTCGGCCTCGGAGAGCATCTCGACCCCGCTGACCGCCAGGGCTCCCAGAGTGGTTACGACGACCACAACGAATCCGATCGGCGACGTCGCGAGCAGTCGCGGTGCGATCCCGAACCGGCCTCGCCGCGGGCCGCGCCCGCCGTCCGGACCGCTGCGGGTCTTGTTCGACGTGACATGAGCGGTCATGACTGCCTCCGGAGAGTCTCGGTGATTCGAACGACGCCAGCGTGCTCGGCATCGCGTCCCGAGCCCCAGAGGCTGACGTCCCGACCGTGCCGGGAACCGTCCCACTACTTGATCTTCTGCTTGTCCTCGACTCACTGCTCGACGAGCCGTCCTACGGGTACGCCGTGTCCAAGCGCATCGAAGTGCGCGCCGGCGGGCAGTACGAGATCAAGGAGACGACGCTCTACGCCGCGATGCGTCGTCTCGAGCAGTCCGGTGCGCTCGAGTCGTTCAGAGGTGCGGAGTCCGCCGGGCGTCCGCGCACTTACTACCGGGTCACCGAGGCCGGTGCCCGCCTGTACCGCAACAAATGCGCGGAGTGGCACGAGACCGTCGAGGTCGTCGGCCGATTCGTGCGAGAGGGGTGATCGCCGTGGACGCAATCCGCACCTACATCGACCAGATGTTCCGCTCGCTGCCCCAGACCTCCGAGGTGCGGCGGGCGCAGGCCGAACTGTTGCAGATGAGCGAAGACCGCTACAACGAACTGCGCAGCGAGGGCGCCAGCGACAACGAGGCGGTAGGCAGGGTCATCACCCAGTTCGGCAATCTCGACGAGCTGGCCGACGACCTCGGCATTCGTACCGAGGTCGACGGACGCAAGGAGACCACGGACGTCGTCCAGCTGTCGGCCGCGGAGGCCGACAACTATCTCGCGAACCGACGCAGCGCCGGGCGGCTGATCGCCGCCGGCGTCTTCGCGATCGTCATCGGGCTCGGCGTGATGGTGCTGATCAGCAACGGCCTGTCCGACGGTCCGGGCGATGCGGTCGGGCTCGCCGTGTTCTTCGTCGGGCTGGCGGGCGGGGTCGGGATGTTCATCGTCGGCGGCATGTCGATGGCGCGCTTCAACCGGCTCGAAGGTCACGACCTGCTGCTGGACCCGGCGACGGCGGCGAGATTCCGCGACGTGCGCGAGCAGGAATCCGGACGATACGTGGCTTCGATCGCGGCGGGCGTCGTGGTGTTGATTCTCGGCGTGGCCGTCGTCGCGGTCGCGGGCGCGATCTGGGGCGGCGATGCACTCGCCAACGCGTGGAGCGTCGTCGTGCTGTTCCTCGCCGTGGGGACCGCCGTCGCCATCCTGACGACGGCAGGGATCCGGCGCAGCGCGCTCGATCGGCTGACGCGCTCGGATGACCACCGGCCCGTCAGACAGCGCAAGTCGACTCTCACCGGCATGATCGCCGGCCCCTACTGGATGTTCGTGCTGGTGGTGTTCCTCGCCTGGAGCTTCATCGGCAGCGCATGGGATCGCAGCTGGATTGTCTGGCCGATCGCGGCCGTGCTGTTCGGCTTCGTCGCAGCCTCGCTGGGAGCGATCGAGTCGAATCGCGGCCGGAGGTAGCCGGTGGTTCGAGTGCAGCGCCGTTGCCAGGCCGTGCTCGGTCGCCACGAACGCACTCGTCAGCGCGACGAGCACTGATGACTACTCCTGCCCGGTGAGGGTGCCGGCGAGATCGACGTAGAGTCGGTTTCCGTACTGATAGTCGAGCAGTCTGCGCCGATGCATCTGGTGGACGGCCACTCCCGGCGCGATGCCGAGTCGCTTCGCCATGTCGGCGATCTCGCGATCCCAGGTCAGCCCGTCGAACGGCGTGATGCCGGCTTCCCCGAAGAGAACCTCCATCGCGAACGCGTTAGCGCGCTTCTCCGCGTCAGTGTTGCGCTTCTGCTGCGTGCTGTACTCGAGGTGCATCTCGCCCCTGGGGTCGTTCAGAACGTGGCCGAGCTCGTGGAATAGCGTCCAGATGACGAAGCCGTCCTTGCCCCTTCGTCCGGTTTGCTGAATGACGGGCACCCGTTTGTCGATCCAACGGGTTACCCCGAGCAGGGGAAACCTCGCGGGCGGCTCGACCACCATGAACACCACACCGATCTCGGCCAGCATGTTCGCGATCTCCTGAAGCATGGTGGAATCAGGAGCCGCGGCCCGCGCGCGCAACCGGGGCAGCGCGTCGTGAAGCCGATCCGGGTCGTAGTTGTAGCGCCGGCCGCGTTCGAAGGCCTCAGTGAGCTCCGCGGCCCGCAACCAGGTTGACAAGACCGTCCTGTGGATCGTCGCACGGGACTCCACGAGGGCGGCGAGAGCGTATTCACCGCTCGAGGCCGTCTCGTGCAGATGGACGTACGCCTCCCAGGTCCCGCACCGGTGGAAGGTTAGGAAGTCGGACACCAGCGCACCGGGAGTACGCCGCGTGGCTCGAGTTGCTCCGAGGCTGCGGAGGTAGGAGATGGCATTGGGATCGATCTCATCGAGGTGGACCGCGAGCTTCTCTCGATCCGCGAGTCGCGCGAGGTCGGCCCGATAGGCGGCCTCGTAACGGAGCCATGAGTCGGCGGGGATACCGACAACTCGCTCCAAACGGATGGCGGTGTCCTGGGTGATCGGCGCGTGCCCGTTGACGATCTCGTTGACCTGCTTGCGGCTGCACCCGAGCAGTTCGGCGACCCGTTGCTGAGACAGACCCTGCTCGTCGATCCATTCCTCCAGATACTCACCCGGAGCAACGGCGTAGTTGGTCGCGGTCATGGTGCGACGTCACCTCGCTTCTTGCGCATCTCCCGCTCGTCCGTGCAGAGCCTCTCCAGCTTCTTGTTCGCGTACCGCACTTCCAAGGGGTGTCACCGATCTCGTTACATTCTAACGCTGGCCGCGCACATACTATGCCTCGACGAGAACGGATCTCTCGGCTCCGCCACGTCGATCGCACACTTGAGGCCGTCACCGTCGCTGTGATGAGGTGCAGGTGAGACGGTGTCATCTCCTCTGATCCGCGATGGGCATGTCGTCCCATGTCCGATTCGCTGTCGGGTGGTGGCTTGTGGGTCTCAGAGAACACCTATCGACCATCTGAGCGCACCGACGATCACGATCGGTGGGCGCCGTCACGGCGACCCGGAGGCCCTATTGAGTGGTGCGGCGGGCGACGCGCAGCCCGCCGTCGGGCCCGCGGCTCAGTTCCCAGTCCTTCGCCGGGATGTCGGTGCCCGCCACGGTCCGGTGCTCCTCGACCTGCAACGCGAGTCCCTCATCGAGCGGGGTGAGGACCGCCTCGGCGTGCGCTCCGTCGGAGAACAGGATCACGACGTCGATGCGCTCCGACGGCTCCGGGCCGTCGAGGACGAGCCGGGCACCCGGAAACAGGTGGGTGCGGTCGACCGACAACGTCCTGAGGCTCTCCATCGTCCGATCCTACGAAGTCCAGCCCACCGAATGTCAGACCTCCGTGTGAAGCTTGCGGCATGCTCCTCAATGACGTCGTGGCGACCTCCCGGGCGGTGGCCGCGACCAGGTCTCGCCTCGCCAAGACCGCCGCGGTGGCCGAAGCGCTGCGCGCGGCGGAGCCGGACGAGGTCGAGCTGGTCGCCAGCTATCTGTCCGGCCGGTTGCCGCAACGCCGCACCGGAGTCGGCTGGCGCTCCCTGTCCGACCTGCCGTCGCCGGCCGGCTCGCCCACGCTGAGCGTCGCCGAGGTGGACGCCACCATGCGCGTCCTCGAGGCCGAAGCCGGCATCGGCTCGGCAGCCCGCCGCGCCCAGCTGGTCGCGGACCTGTTCACCGCCGCCACCGCCGAGGAGCAGCAGTACCTGCGGGCCCTGATGGTCGGCGAGGTGCGTCAGGGCGCTCTGGACGGCGTGCTGCTGGCCGCGATCGCCGCGGCGTCGGAGCTGCCGGAGGCGGCCGTCCGGCGGGCGGTGATGCTGGCGGGCTTCCCGGCGGCGGTGGCCAGGGTGGCGCTCGCCGACGGAGTGGCCGGGCTGGCGGCGATCGGCCTCGAACCCGGCCGGCCACTGCGGCCGATGCTGGCTGCCTCGGCTCCGGACGTACCCGCCGCCATCGCCGCGATGAAGGACAGACCCGTTGTGCTGGAACGGAAACTGGACGGCATCCGGCTGCAGCTGCACAAGGTGGGGAACGACGTCCGGCTCTTCACCAGGTCGCTGGACGAGATCACGCAGCGGCTGCCCGAGGTCGTCACGATGGTCCGGTCGCTGCCGGTCGAGATCGCGGTGCTGGACGCCGAGGCGATCGCCCTGCAACCGGACGGTCGGCCACTGCCGTTCCAAGTGACCGGGGCGCGCACCGCCAGCAGCGCCGACGGCGAGCCGGCGGAGGGCCAGCGCATTCCGGTCTCCACCTTCTGTTTCGACCTGCTCCATGTCGACGGGCACGATCTGCTGGATCTTCCGCTGGACGAGCGCGCCCGTCGGCTGACTGACGTCGTCCCGCCGGCTCACCTGGTGCCGCGACTCGTCGTCGAGGCGGGCGAGGAGGGCTCCCGGCGGGCCGTCGACTTCTTCGCCGATCAGGTCCGGGCCGGTCACGAGGGAGTGCTGGTCAAGTCGCTGGACGCACCGTACGCGGCCGGTCGTCGCGGCTCGGGCTGGATCAAGGTCAAACCTCGCCACACCCTCGACCTGGTGGTGCTGGCGGTGGAATGGGGGAGCGGGCGGCGCCGGGGCAAGCTGTCCAATATCCACCTGGGTGCCCGCGACTCGCGTCCGGGCGGAACCGGTTTCGTCATGCTGGGAAAGACCTTCAAAGGCATGACGGACGAGATGCTCGCCTGGCAGACGGAGCGTTTCCTCGAGTTGGAGACGCATCGCGACGGTCATGTGGTCTATCTCCGTCCCGAGCAGGTCGTCGAGATCGCCTTCGACGGCGTGCAACGCTCGACGAGGTATCCCGGCGGCGTCGCCCTGCGCTTCGCCCGCGTCCTGCGCTACCGGGACGACAAACCGGTATCCGAGATCGACTCTCTGGCCGACGTTCTCGCGGTGGCACCGACGTGACGATGCCGCCGGCCCCGGGTCTGGGTCCAGGGCGGCGCGTACTGCTCCGGAGCGGGCGACGTGCCCGCCGACGATCCGGCGGCTCGTCCGCAAAGAGACGGCACGTCGGGCATCCCCCTTCGCGGGCGTCGACCGATGCAATAGCCTGCCTCGTTGTGGTTGCGGCGCGGCAATCGACCAAGGAAGGTCCAACTCATGCATCAGGTCGACCAGACGACGGAGCAGATGGTGCGTAGCGTCCTGGCCTATGCCGAGAACCGGCTCCGGATGGATCCGGTACCGCTGGACAGGGGTACTCGCTCGGCCAAGGATCTCTACGCCGTCCTGGACGGGGTGATCCGGGAACAGGGCCGCAGCCCGGACGAGGTGTTGGGTCTCTATTCGTCGTTGATCGCTCCCAGCATCATCTCCGCGGACAGCCCCCGGTTCCTCGGTTTCATCCCGGCCGCGCCGACCAAGGCGAGCCTGCTCTTCGACATGGTGGTGTCGTGCGCGTCCATCCAAGGGATCTCCTGGCTGGAGGCCTCCGGTGCGATCGCGGCCGAGAACACCGTGCTGCGCCTGATCGCCGACGAGGCGGGCCTTCCGGCGGGGGCCGGCGGGTGCTTCGTCTCGGGCGGCTCCGCGGGCAACCTCTCCGCACTGGCGGTCGCGCGGGAGACGGCCAAGCGACGGGCCGGTACCGCCGGTGCCGGACGCCGCTGGCGGGTGGTGGTCGGCACCGACGCGCACTCCTCGATCGCGAACACGCTGCGGCTGCTGGAG
>JBDIAG010000120.1:0-9114 GCA_039812305.1 Actinomycetales bacterium
GCAGCTGGCCGAGGGAGTGCCAGTCGCCGACGTCGTCCCAGCCGAACGTGCCCGGCACGACCGCCACGCCGCCGGTCGCGGCCACCGGCTCGGCGATCGCGTGGTCGATCGCGATCTTGGTCAGATGCGGCCAGATCTCGGTGAAGGCCTCCTCGGCGTCGCCCTTCTCGATCGCGGCGGCGATCTCGACCAGGCCGTCGTGCAGGGCCGGCAGCTGCGCGCGCAGGTGACCCAGCAGCACGTCCGCCTTGACCACGAACATGCCGGCGTTCCAGTAGTACTCGCCGCTGGCGACGTACTGGACGGCCGTCTCGAGGTCCGGCTTCTCGACGAAGTCCGCCACCTGGCGTGCGGTGCGGGTGCCGTCGACCGGCAGGTCGGCGGCGCGGATGTACCCGAACCCGGTGGCCGGGGAGGCCGGGGTGATGCCGATCGTGGTGACGTAGCCGGCTCGGGCCGCCGCCACCGCCTCGGTCACCGCGTCGCCGAAGGCGTCCAGCTCGGTGATGACGTGGTCCGCGGCGAAGGAGCCGATGACGATGTCCGGGTCGCGACGGATCAGCACGGCGGCGGCCAGCCCGATGGCGGCCATCGAATCGCGCGGGGACGGCTCGGCCAGCAGATCCTCCGGGCCGAGCGCGGGCAGCTGGTCGCGCACCGCCTGCTCGTGGGCGGCTCCGGTCACCAGCAGGACGCCCTCCCCGGCCAGCGGTGCGAGCCGGTCGTAGGTGGCCTGCACGAGAGTGCGTCCGGTTCCGGTGAGGTCGTGCAGGAACTTGGGCGACTGGGCCCGGGAGAGGGGCCACAGTCGCGTTCCGGCCCCACCGGCGGGGATCACCGCGGCAAAACCGGCGATGGCGCTGGTTGCGGGCGTGCTCAGGTCCGACATGCGCTCACAATGACATATAACGCGGTCAGAAGAACCGCTGCCGGACCGGGTGTTGATCACACAGTGTCCAACACGACGTGACCTCGGCCTGCCGCGGCGGTGGGCCGCGGTCGGGCCAGTAGGGTCACGGGCATGCGTGTGCGGTTCGGGGCGGTCCTGCTCAGCCTGTTCGTGGTCTGCTGGGCGTTGGCCCTGCCCGCCGCCGCGCGCAGCCCGCGCACGACGCCCGCGCCACCGTCCAGGCCGCTGCCGATCGACCTGGTCGTCCATCCGGACAGCGACGTCCTCGGCCAGCCGGGTCTACTCGTCGCCGAGGGCCTGTCACGGCCGCCGAACGTGCCGGCCACCGGCTGGATGCTGGCCGACGTGGACACCGGCGCGGTGCTCGCGGCCGAGAACGCCCGGGCCCAGCTGATGCCCGCCTCCACCCTGAAGCTGCTCACCGCGCTGACCATGAGCCCCCGGCTGCCGGACGACAATCTCGTCTACACCGCCACCCCGCAGACCGAGAGCGTGGACGGCACGCGGGTCGGCCTCGTCGCCGGCTCGCAGTACCGGGTGGCGGATCTGCTGAACGGACTCCTCATGTCCAGCGGCAACGACACCGCGGTGGCGCTCTCCGACCTCGGCGGTGGGGACGGGCCGACCTCGGCACTGATGATGGCCAAGGCGGCCTCCCTCGGCGCCACCGACACGGTGGCGGTCAACACCTCGGGCCTGGACGGACCGGGCCAGGTGACCTCGGCGCGCGACCTCGCCCTCTTCGGCCGGGCCACCCTGGACGATGCCCGACTTGCCCCGATCGTCGCCCGGCCGGTGTACGACTTCCCCGGCCCCGGCACCGGATTCGGCCCGGAACGGAAGACCTACCCGATCTACAACCACAACCGCATGATCGGCACCTACCAGGGCACGCTCGGTCTGAAGACCGGCTACACCATCGCGGCACGGGGGTCGTTCGTCGGGGCCGCCGAGCGGGGCGGACGGCGGCTGGAATGCACCATGCTGCACGCCGAAGGCCAGGAGTCGGACTTCTGCATCAAGCTGCTCGACTGGGCCTTCGGCCAGCCGGCCCCGACCACGCCGGTCACCACGCTCACGGCCTCGGTCGACGCCTCCGCCCCACCGAAACCGAGCCCCACGCCGACCCCGAGCGCCGAGAAGGCTTCTGACCAGGGCACCGACGGGACACCCACGGATCGGCCGGAGGACGGTGCCGCCCAGGCCACCGACGGCGGATCCGCCTGGCTGACCGGACTGGGCGTGGCCGCCGGACTCGGCGTGGCGGCCGGCGTGGCCGGTTGGGCCTGGCGCAGATCCAGCCGCGGCCGGACCGGTGGATGAGCCCAACTGGCGTCGCCAGGCATCGGCTGACGTGCCGTGTCCCGCGGGAGAAGCCGTGCCCGCGGGACAATCGGTGGATGGATCCAGCCTACGTCGAACGGCCGTCGACGTCCGTGCTCCAGACAGTCGTGCAGCGGCTCTGGTACTTACGAGCACCGTCGCCACAGCGCTTCGAACGAATCGTGCCCATCCCGAGCGTGCACCTCATCGTCAACCTCGCGGATGCCCCATATCGCGTGCTTGCGCGGGGCCGGGAGCTGGTCGGCGACACCTTCCCGCGCTCTTTCCTCTCCGGAGTGCAGGTGCAGTACCTGCTCAACGAGAACCCGCCGCTCATCCATCATGTCGGTGCGGCATTGCACCCTTGGGCGTTGCCCGCCTTCGGCGTCCACCCCGACCGAGCGGCGCAGCGCGTCCAGGATGCCGCCGGGTTGTTTCCGGGGATCGACACGTTGAGCAGTACGCTCGGCTCGGCCGCTCCGGCCGCCGCGATCGATGCCCTGGAGACGCTCCTCGCCGAGCGCGTTCGGCACGGCTGGCAGGCGGATCCGCGGGTGGTCGTCGCCGTGAACTCCATGCTCGCCGATCCCGGCCGGCCGATCCGCGAACTCGCCGCCGAATCCGGACTGACCCCGAAAGGTTTCAGCGCCGCATTCCACCGGCACTGCGGAATCACGCCGAAGCGCTTCGCCGAGGTCTGCCGGCATCAGATGTTCCTGGCCGGGCTCCCGACCGAAGGCGAACTGCCGCAGTGGAGCGACCTGCTCGGATCCGGCCGCTACTACGACCAACCGCACTTCATCAACGAGTTCCGCCGGTTCACGGGGATGACACCCACCGCCTACGTGCAGCATCGCCGCCGTTTCGGACATGGCAATCCGTCGTTCCTGCCGATGGACGACGAGCTCCTCGCCCAAGCCCTGCGAGGTTAGTTTTCTCCAATCGCACGCCACCCGGGTCGGGCAAGACTGGTCTCGTGGACCTCGCCCTCAATCCGATCGCCGTGGTCGCGGCTGCGGCAGCCACCTTCCTTCTGGGCGGGCTGTGGTACTCCCTGCTGTTCGCCAAGCCCTGGCAACGTCTGGCCGGGGTGACCGACGAGCAACTCAGGACCGGAGCAGCGCGCATCTTCGTCGGTTCTGCCCTGCTCGCCCTCGTCATGGCGACGAGCCTGGCCGCTTTCATCGGAACCACGGGCTTGGCCTTCGGGGCGTCGGCGGGCCTCGCCGTCGGCGTCACCTGGGTCGCGGCCGCACTGGGCATCAACTATCTGTTCGAGCGGAAACCGATCCGGCTGTGGGCGATCAACTCCGGCTACAACGTGCTCGCTTTCGGGCTGATGGGATCGATCATCGGCGCGATCCAGGGGTAGGAGCCACTGCGGCCCGCCCGGGTGCGCTGCGCGGCCCCGGTGTCACCCCTGGCGGCCGAACAGGACCCGGGTCGTTTCCCGGAGTTCCCGCACGAACACCGCCAGTCCGGCGCCCAGGACGAGGCCGGCGGCGAGTGTTCCCCGGTCCCGCATCCGCGCCGCTCCGGGGGCGGGTTCCAGTTCCGCCGGCCCCAGGACCCCGACGGGCGGGTCGCCGGCGTCCGGCTTGGTCAGCGCGATGAGTTCCACCGGCACCATCTCCACCTTCTTGTCCGGGTCCGGGAACGTCGCGATCCAGGCGGCCAGGTAGAGCACGAGCCTCGAGATGAGGTTGAACAGCACCAGCAGGGTCACCAGCAGGGCACCGGTGGCCAGCACCGGGTTCTTGGTGCCGGCGGAGCCGACGAAGAGTCCGCTGAACTGGGTCAGCAGGGCCAGCGCCAGTCCCCCGATCAGCAACGGCCCACGGAGCCGCTTCAACGGCAGCCGCAAGCCGGCCAGCCAGCGGAAGACGATCCAGAGCAGCACCGCGACCACCAGGCCGACCAGCAGGAAGCCGCCGCCGCGCACCAGACCGCGGGAGGTGCCACCGGTCAGGCCGAAGAGGTCGAGCACCAGACCACCGATCGACGTCAGCCCGATCGAGAGCACGGCCGAGGCCAGCAGCGTGATTCCCAGGCTGGCCAGCCAGACCACGTCCAGAAGCTTGGTCACCACGACGTTCTGACCGTCCACGGGCAGGTCGTTCATCGTCCGGATCGCGTTGCGCAGCGCGTCCACCCAGCCGAGCCCGGCGAACAGCGCGGCGAGGAAGGCGATCGCTCCGGTCGTCGAGAAGAGGTTGGGCTGCACCAGGCTCTGCGGATCGATCGCGCCCGAGGAGGTGGACGTCTGCAGGAGGCCGGGCATCGCGGCGGCGATCGCGTCGACGACCTGGTCGAAGAGCTCCTGGTCGGCACCGAGCAGTAGGCCGAAGATCGAGAAGGCCGCCACCAGCACGCCGAACACGGAGAACAACGCGGCGTAGGCAACCCCGCCGGCGAGCACGGCACCGCTGCGGGCACCGTACTGGGCGAGCGTGCGCCCGAGCCGAGACGCCTTGTACCGGGCCAACAGTGCCTTCATGCGCGTCGCTCCCCTCTCGGTGGCCCCACCCTGGCGGGGCCGCCCACCCTCCCTCCGCCGGAGAGCCTCAGCGGTGCGAGCGATAGGCGATGTTCTCCACGTCACTGGCCAGTTCCACGGCGGTGTCCATCTGCCAGCAGTTGTCGGAGCCGAAACAGTAGAGCCCGAAACTGGTTACGTCGAACACCGCCTGGTACCCGGCCATCTTCTCCGAAACCTCGTCCAGGCGCTCGTCGGGCACGTCGTGCCCCAAGGTGACGTGCGGGTGGTAGTCGAACTGCAGCGGCCGGTGCAGTATCCCCCGGTTGATCAGCTGCTGCAGCCGGTCGCACCACTGGCCACCCTCGACGACCTGCAGGAAGACGACCTTGGAGACCGGCCGGAACGTGCCGGTGCCGGCCAGCCGGAGACGGAAGGTCGGCAACTGGCCGGCGGAGACCACGAGGTGATGCCGGATCCGGGGTAGGGCCCGGGACGGCACCTGGGTCGGCGGCAGCAGGGTCACGTGCGGGGGGATGATCTGCGCCTGCGGGTCCCCGGTCTGGCTGCGGACCCGGCGCACCACCCGGGCGACGTGCGGTGGCAACGGGATGGCGACGCCGATGGACAGGGTGCCGTCCCGGGGCGGCGCCGGCGCGGTGTGCGTCGACAGCACACTGGACGAGCTGGTCGCCGTCATCAGCGCCGCCTCGGCAGGAACCCGACGGCGTCGTAGACCTGCTCCAGCTTGGGCGTCGCCAGGGCGGCCGCCCGATCCGCCCCCTTGGCGAGGATGTCGTCGAGCTGGGCGGGGTCGGCCAGCAGCTCCAGGGTCCGGGCGCGCAGCGGGGTCACGGTCTCCGCGACCACCTCGGCCAGATCCTTCTTGAGGTCGCCGTACCCCCTGCCCTGGTAGTCGGCCTCCAGCTCCGGGATGCTCCGGCCGGACAGGGCCGCGTAGATCCCCAGCAGATTGGAGACCCCCGGCTTGTTCTCCGGATCGAAGACGATCTCCCGACCGGCATCGGTGACCGCGGAGCGGATGCGTTTGGCGACCACCTTGGGGTCGTCCAGCAGCTCGATCGTGCCCGAGGGGGAACTCGACTTGCTCATCTTGGCGGTCGGGTTCTGCAGGTCGTAGATCTTGGCGGTGGACTTGAGGATGTGGGCCTCCGGCACGACGAAGGTCGTCCCGAAGCGGTGGTTGAAGCGCTGGGCCAGCGTGCGGGTGAGCTCCAGGTGCTGGCGCTGGTCCTCCCCGACCGGCACCGCGGCCGCGTCGTACAGCAGGATGTCGGCGGCCATCAGCATCGGGTAGGTGAACAGCCCGACGGAGGTGTGGTCCGTGCCGACCTTGGCCGACTTGTCCTTGAACTGGGTCATCCGGCTGGCCTCGCCGTAGCCGGTGATGCAGTTGAGCACCCAGGCCAGTTCCGCGTGCGCGCTGACGTGGCTCTGCGCGAACAGCACCACCCGGTCGGGATCGAGACCCGCGGCCAGATACTGCGCCGCGGTGGCCCGCACCTGCGCGCGCAGTGCGGCCGGATCGTGCTCGATCGTGATCGCGTGCATGTCGACCACGCAGTAGATCGCCTCGAACTCGTCCTGCATCCGCACCCAGTTCACCAGCGCCCCGAGATAGTTGCCCAGGTGCAGCGACCCGGACGTGGGCTGCATACCGGAGAACAGGCGCGGTCGTCCCGCGGTCGAGGTGAGCGAAGGCATGGGCGCCATTGTGCACGCCTTGGCTGAACACAGTGACAGCTTCCCCCGGGTGGAGTAATCCCGTGCGGGTCGCGGGAGGCCGAACAGGTAACCTCAACGGCTGTGCCAAGCCTGACCAGCGTCCTCGTCCCCCGCCTGCAAGCGGCCCTGGGGGCCGCCTTCGGATCCGAGTACTCCCAGGCCGACCCGGTGCTGCGTCCCTCCAAGTTCGCCGACCTGCAGGTGAACGCCGCGCTGGCGCTGGCCAAGCAGCTCAGACTTCCCCCGCGAGAGGTGGCCGCCCGGCTGGTCGCAGCCCTGGACGTCTCCGACGTCTGCTCCGGCGTCGAGATCAGCGGTCCGGGCTTCGTCAACCTCACCGCGAGCCCGGCCTGGGTGGCGGGCGCGGTGAGCGAGCTGTCGGCCGATCCGGCGGTGGGCATCGTCGCGGAGCGGCCGCAGACGATCGTCATCGACTACTCCGCGCCGAACGTGGCCAAGGAGATGCACGTCGGCCACCTTCGGACGACGGTGGTCGGCGACGCGCTGGTGCGCACCGAGCAGGCGCTGGGGCACACGGTGATCCGGCAGAACCACATCGGCGACTGGGGCACTCCCTTCGGGATGCTGATCGAGCACCTGCGCGACGTCGGTCGCGACAGTGCCGAGGCCGAGTTGCTCCGGTCGGATCCGAATGCCTTCTACCAGCACGCGCGCGCGAAGTTCGAGTCCGACCCGGAGTTCGCCATCCGCGCCCGCGCCCGCGTGGTCGCCCTGCAGGGCGGCGACGAGGCCACGCTGGACGTCTGGCGCGAGCTGGTGGCCGCCTCCGCGGTCTACTTCAACCGGATCTACCGGATGCTCGACGTCACCCTCACCGACGAGCATCTGGCCGGCGAGAGCAGGTACAACGACCAGCTGGCCGCGGTCTGCGACGAGCTCGAGGCGGACGGCCTGGCCCGCATCTCCGAGGGTGCGCTGTGCGCCTTCCCGCCGGGCTTCACCGGCCGGGACGGCGGGCCGATGGCGATGATCATCCGCAAGTCGGACGGCGGCTACGGCTACGCGACGACCGACCTGGCGACCGTGCGGTACCGGGTGGACACCCTGGGCGCCGACCGGATCCTCTATGTCATCGGGGCGCCCCAGTCGCTGCACCTGCAGATGGTGTACGCGACCGCCCGGCAGGCCGGCTGGCTGCCCGACCGGGTCAGTGCCGAGCACATCCAGATCGGCAGCGTGCTCGGCGCCGACGGCAAGATGTTCAAGACCCGCTCCGGGGATTCGGTCCGGCTGATGACTCTGCTCGAGGAGGCGGTGGCGCGGGCCCGCGGCGTGCTGGCCGATCTGCGGCCCGATCTGGCGGGCGAGGCGGCCGAGCGGATCGCCTGGCAGATCGGGATCGGCGCGGTGAAGTACGCCGATCTGTCGGTGGCACACGATTCGGAGTACACCTTCGACTTCGACCGGATGCTCGCCCTGACCGGCAACACCGGTCCGTACCTGCAGTACGCGGTGGCACGCATCCGCTCGATGTGCCGCAAGGCCGACCTTGCGCCGTCCGCACTGACCGGCCCGATCACCGTCACCGAGCCGGCCGAGCGGGATCTGGGCCTGCTGCTGGGCTCGTTCGGCGACGTCGTGGCCGAGGTCGGCCGGGAATGCGCCCCGCACAAGCTGTGCGGCTACCTCTTCGACGTCGCCCAGGCGTTCTCGACGTTCTACGAGACCTGCCCGGTGCTCAGCGCGGCCGACGATGTTCGCCGGTCGCGGCTGACCTTGTCGGCGGTGACCGAACGGGTGCTGGTGCGGGGGCTGGATCTCCTCGGACTGCAGGCACCAGAGCAGATGTGACCGGCGCGCCTAGCGCTCCTCGAGAAGCACGAGCGGATGGTGCGGGCGACGGTGACGAACTCGCCGATGCGGCACCGTGATGCCCAGGGGCACGAGCGGCGCAGCAGGTCGATGACTGGTGCAGCCGGATAAGCGCCCGGCATCCAGATAACGGCCCACCGACCGGCCATCGCCGGATGCCCGGCTGTTAACCGGATGCCCGGCTGGCAGCCGGATGCTCGGCCTCGTGCCGGATGCCCCGCCCTCAACCGGCTGCCCGGCACCCGCCCTGGGCGCCGAAACGCCCGTCCGCTGCCCGACGGAGGCTGGCGATCGGCGCCGCCACACGGAAACTCGGGGCGGGCCGCTCGGTCGGATCGATGATCCCGCGCTCGATGATCGGCCGGGAACCGGGGGCTTGGGTGAGATCCACGTCGGCGAGGCTAAGAACGCCCGGCACGACCGCGAATCCCTCGCCCGAGCCCTTTCGGGCCTGGCGTTTCGAGGAGGTGCGGCGGCCGTCATGACACTGCGGAGCTATGCCGATCTCGCTCCGGAGTATGACGATCGATCGGAGCCGGGTGCTTACGCTGGAACGGTGAAGACTCCGCGAGCGCGCCGCGGCGGCCGCGGCCGCCCCGGCAGAGGAAACCCGGTCGAGGCGGCCGGCGAGACCGGCTCCGTCGGCGAGACCGGCTCCGTGGGCGAGACCGGCTCCGTGGGCGAGACCGGCTCCGTGGGCGAGACCGACTCCGTCGGCGAGACCGGCTCCGTGGACGAGACCGGCTCCGTGGGCGAATCCAGCGCGACCGTCCGCGGCCCGGGTGGCCAGGGCTCACCCGTGGCCAAGACCCGTCGGGCCGCCAGG
>JBDIAG010000121.1:0-9105 GCA_039812305.1 Actinomycetales bacterium
CGGCGCGGCCACGAAGACCGCCTCGCCCGGCGCCTGATCGGCGCGCAGCTCGCATGTCGTAGCCGAGCCGGCCACGGTGTCGTACTTGACGACGGAGTAGTCCGCGACCGAGTAGAGGAAGCGGCTGGGCAGGCCCGTCCGCTCGTCGTTGATGGTCGGGAATTCGACACCGCGATCGTCGAGCTGCTCCTCTTTCACCTGGCCGGACGGCGGATCGAACGTCCACCGGTACAGGTGTGCCCCGCTCTGCTCCGCGGCCGCGGTGACCGGGTCGGTCTGGCCGCCGGCCATCGTCCAGATCTCGTTGAACGCGCCGGGTGTGTATCGGATCGCGTCGAGAGTGACGCGTCCGCCGTCCTGATCACGAGCGTTGCCGACGTGGAAGACATAGCAGGGGTCGACGTCGAACCACGTGACGCGTCCTTGCCGACCAGACCGCTGACCGCCGCGGGACATGACGCCGATCCGCGCGCCGTAGGCGTCGTTCCAACCGACCGGGATGCCTTTGCCGACCAGCGATGGGTCGAATACGAGCGGCAGATCGAGCCAGATGACGTGGTTCTCGGTGATGGCGAAGTCGTGCATCATTGTCGGCCCGGGCACCGAGATCTCCCGGCTTTCGACCAGCTCACCGGCGGTGGAGAGGCGGTGATAGGTGAGGTAGGGCGGGCGGAAGCCATACCCGAAGAAGTGCAGTTCGCCGGTTTGCGGGTCCTGTTTCGGGTGGGCCGTCATCGCGGTGGTGAGCTTGCCCTGGAAGTCCCACGGCCCGACGGTCTCCAGCTCGGGCGTCACCTCGTACGGGAAGCCGTTCTCCGACAACGCAAAGATTTTGTCATTGTGGTGAATAACGTGGGTGTTTGCGGTGACTGCCGTGCGGTCGATGCCGTGGGAGGTGACGTGCGGGGCTCCGGCGAACCTGCTGGTGCGCACCCAGCGGTTGCGGTACCACTCCGCGCGGCCGCTACGTAGCCGGACGCCATGGAGCATGCCGTCACCGGCGAACCAGTGCCCGCGATCCTGGCCCGGCAGTGGGTTCGGACCGTTGCGGAAGTACCGGCCGTTCAGCTCGGTCGGCAGCTTTCCGCTGACCGTCAGGTCGACCGCGTCGATCTCGTCGCGGACGGGGGCGAGGTGCCCCTGCAGATACATCGAGGTCATGACGCTGTTCCCATCTCGAGGATGCCGCCGGCGGCCGTGCCGTCACTGGTTCCGGCTTCACGGCGGGCGCGTTCGCGGACGGCTGTGGGGTAGGACATGGTGAAGGCGGCCGGCAGGATGAAGCCGAGAAGCTTGACCACGATCACGGCGAGCGTCGCGTGCGGCGCCAGGTACAACAGGGCGAGCAGCGCGAGCGCGGTCGTGGTGAAGGCCGCGGCCCACACCGCGGTGATGATGGCGTTGACGCGGTAGAACAGCGGGCTGCGCTGGATCTGCGGCGGCGCCATGGTCCGGGCGATGCCGAGAGTGAACGGCTTGCGGATCGCGAGCGAGCCCCAGGCCGTCAGCGCCAGCCAGCCGAGCGAGGCAGCCGGGCCGAAGTCGCCCAACGGCGCCGGCGAGATCGTGAAGGCGGCCAACCCGAGCCCGGCGAAGAACAGCGCCGAACTGGTCTCGATCACCACCTGGTCCCAGTCGCGGCCGTTCCGTCGCTCGACCACGAGGAGACCGACCGCCAGCACGAAGCCGACCAACGCGCCCCATCGTGACTCGCCTTGCGTACTGAGGATGGAGAACGCGATCCACGGTACGAAGCCTCGGAGATACCCGAACGTCATTCTCATGGCGACCCCACTTCCCTCGACATTCCACTATAGACATGTCGACAGTAGAACCTCTAGTTGCGACATGTCAATGGTGGAATATAGTGTCGTGGTCATGAGCCTGCGACACGCGATGCTCGGGCTGCTCAGCGAAGGCCCGGCCAGCGGATACGACCTGCTGCAGAAGTTCGACGCGGCGCTGTCGCACGTCTGGTCCGCCACGCAGAGCCAGGTCTACACCGAGCTCGGCAAGCTCGCCGCTGCCGGACTCATCGAGGTGATCGCCGAAGGGCCGCGCGGGCGCAAGGAGTATGCGTTGACGGACGCCGGGCTCGTCGAGTTGCGGCGCTGGATGATCGAGGTCGAGCCGGCTCGAGTGACCCGGAGCGATCAACTGCTGCGGGTCTTCTTCCTCGGCGTGCTCACTGCCGATGAGGGGCAGGACTATCTGCGGCGTCAGGCCCGGATCGCGGCCGAATCCCGCCAGGAACTGGAGCGGCTCCGCGAAGTGATCGAGCAGTACGACGAGGATCCGCTGACGATTTACGGAAGGCTGGCGTTGGAGTGGGGGGTTCGTTTCAACGCAATGCGCGAGCAGTGGGCCGACTGGGCCGCGGACGAGCTCTCCGCCCAGTCGGTGGATGTTTCAGCCAGTGTGACAGGAGCCGACGGCTGAGTCGCCCGGGCCGAGCCCCTCGCCCCAGCGGCGGCGTGCCTTCCACTTTGTCGAGCGTGACGTAGTCATCTGGGTAGCCATCGGTTTCGGCGGCGTGCTGCTCAGGAACCATCCCTTTGGGCACCGACCAGGGACGAACTTCAGGAGGTGGGCACCTTGTCGGGTTCCGGTCGGTGCGCACCGCCGCTCGATCGACCAGATGTTCGCACGTTGACCGGTTGTCGGCCGAGCAGCCAGCGGTCGCTGGCTGCTCGACACATACGTGGTCCATGCGCGAACAGGTGGCTGATCGACCCCGAATCCCGGCTTCTGGTCCGGCCGGAATCGACAGAGACGGCGAGCGTCGAGGCCCGGTAGACACTTGGATCCGAACAAACATTACTATTCGGACCTCCCTGTGGGCTGGGGTGGTGGTGGTCCGCCTCTGGCAGTGCTCCGCCTGACGGAGCAGTGCCAGAGTGCTACCTGGCCACCTTCTCCATATCGGCCGGACAAAGCGACCGATGAGTCGGTCACAGGACCTCCCCGAACCACGCGGCCACCGTCCGACATCACTCCCCGCCTCAATCAGTGCCGATTCTCCCGAGGCTCATCCCAACCTCGCACCGTGCAGGATCACCAGTCGGACTCAGCATCACAGGCCGGACGGATGGGCCGACAGCCATTCCTGGTGGCGTCGACGTAGTGCGTCCCGCTCGATCGTCGTCGGGAGAACGACGTCGGTCCCACCGTCGTAGGGGCAGTACAGCCATTCCAATCCAGTCGGTGCGAGGACGACCTGTGCCGAATCGTCGGCGACCCGTGCCAGTAGGGCATCGAAGGCGTCGCCGGCAAGATCTGTGGCCACCCAGAAGTAGCGAGTCCCCGTGCCGGAGTCCTCACCTGTATCGATCCGCCAAGGCCATGCGTTGGGTAAGCAGGTTCTCGACCAGCCAGACGCCAGATCGTGTGCTGGCCAGTCCTGAGCGATGACCACCAGCGATCCGACGTCTCGACTGCCGCTGAGCTCGAAAAGGAGACGCCGGTGGCGGCGCAGGATTTCGTCACGCTCGGTATCGGTATCGGCATAACGCTTCGACTGGGGCAAGCTGTGAAATCTGACCCACCGATCCTGGTGAAAACCTCGCAGAAGGTACCCGACCGGCTCGCAATCCGGCCACAGCTGCTCCCACCGCAGTGTCAATTCGCGCAGAAACACGCTGTCCGCGGGGGCATCAAACTCCCCCGTCATGTGTCGGAACCGTCTCCAAGCCACCCGAACAGCCTGTCGCAGTGCACCTTCCCGCAGCAATGACAGAGGGGTCGAGCGCGTGGTGATCACCGTAGGCGTCCTTGACGGGTGTGTGAAGCGTCCAACTGCGCTTCAGAGCGACTGTTCGATATCGAAGAAGGCGGCGGTGCCGACATGGCTCAGTACGAGGCGGGAGCCCTGACGTTCTCAGATAATAGCGAGTTCAAGAACGAGTGGACACTGGACTCTCCTCGTGACGCCGCCGATGAGTTCTGGGAGCTCGAAACGGATTGACGTGAAATCGCCAGTCGATCTTGGTGTCCGATCGTATGGAGCAGGATGGATCGATGACGCCAGCGCTCGCGCGCGTGCCGAGGCCCTTCGCTGCCTTTCTGGCACAGCACAGATGACGCTGGGCTCGATCTGCTCACTACTGGCCCGGAGACCACCCCGGTGGTGGCGGTGAGGATGCGTTCGGTCCGGGTGCCCAGTCGGGTGGTGACCGGGGTGAGCCGGTCCGGTGCGACCTCGGCGACAGTCACGATGTACGGCTCGGACGGGCTTGCGTTTGACGCCCGTCGATACGCTGGACGGCGTGGTGGATCGCGTCGAGTCGATCAAGGACGAGCGGATCGCGGCGGCGCGGGCGCTGGTCACCCGGTCTGGACGGGAGTCGGCGGGGCGATGCCTGGTCGAAGGCCCGGTGCTGATCAGCCAGCTCGTGACGGCCGGTGTGGCCGTGGAGTACGTCCTGCGCCCGGACGGGGCCGACGACCCCGACTGTCTCGCGGCATTGGCCGAGGCCGGTGTGCCGGTATGGCCGGTGCGCGAGGGGCTCCTGCGCAAGGTGACAGGTAGGGCACGGCCGTCCGACTGGCTGGCCGTCGTCACTCTGCCATCCGAGACCGCGGCCGCCCGGGAGTACGGCGACTTCGCGATCGTGTGTGAGCGGATCGTCGACCCCGGGAATCTGGGGACGATCGTGCGCACCGCGAGCACACTCGGCGCCGACGACATCGTGGTGACCGACGAGCAGACCGACGTGTTCTCCCGGAAGGTCGTCCATGCGGCGCGTGGTGCCGTGTTCGGGTCCCGCGTCCACCGGTTCGCCACTCCCGGCGATGCTGTTGCCTCGCTGAGGGAACAGGGCTTCCAGATCGTGGCGACGAGCCCACGTGGAGCACATGTCCAGTCGCTGGCGCCGCTGGCCGGCGGCCGAGTCGCGTTGGTCGTCGGCAATGAGACCGACGGGGTCTGCGAGGAGACATTGTCCGTCGCCGATCTCGTCGTACAGATCCCGATGGCCGGCGACGCCGAGTCACTGAACGTCGGTGTCGCCGCCGGTATCAGCATCTACGAGCTACGGATGAGGATGGTCATGGCCACATTGACCCATCGGATAGGCGACACCCTCGGACGCAACCTCGGCGCGGCGGCGGTGCTGGCCCGTCGCGCGCTGGACGCCGAGCTGCAGTCGGTCGGCGATCTCTCCGCCGACGAGGCGGTGCTGCTCATGATCCTCGCCTGCGACCGCACGACTCCCCGCGAGCGCCTGGCTCGCGAGATCGGCGTCGGCGACCACGAGATGACGACGCTGTTGGACCGACTCGCCAAGCACGGCTACCTGACCGCCGACGCGGAAAGCGCCACGATCACCAGCCACGGAGAACGAGCGGTCGCCGCGGTGTGGACGATCCAGGAACGGGTCGACGACGATCTCTGCGAGGGATTCAGCCACGCCGAGCGCGCGCAGCTCCAGGATCTGCTGATCCGCGTGCAGGACAACGGACTTCGGCTGGCACGGGCCGGCAGCACCCGGTGACCACCGAAGAACGGCGAGGTCGTTGCCCTCCGGTCTCAGGCCGAAAGCAGACTCTCGAGGTCGTCGGCGATGTCCGCGGGCGGTGTCGGCGGCTCGTAGCGCCGGAGCACGGTACCGTCCCGGCCGACGAGGAACTTGGTGAAGTTCCAGTGCACATCGCTCGGGGCGGCATCCGGCATCAACCCGGAGATCGCCGTGTAGAACTGGCCATAGGCGGGGCCGAAATCGCCGGGCGCCTCAGAGCGCAGGAAGGCGAACAAGGGCGACGCATCCGGCCCGTTGACGTCGAGTTTGGCGAACACCGGAAAGCTCACGTCGTAGGTCGTCTTGCAGAAGCTCTGGATCTCTTCGTCGGTCCCCGGCTCCTGGCCGAGAAACTGGTTGCAGGGAAACCCCAGGACCTCGAGGCCGCGGTCGCCGTATCTGCGATAGAGCGTCTCCAGACCCTCGTATTGCGGTGTGAGCCCGCACTTGCTCGCCACGTTGACGATCAGGAGCACCCGGCCCGCGTAGGCGGCCAGGGACACCGGTGTGCCGTCCGCCGCCTTCACCTCGTAGTCGAAGATGTCAGCCACTCGGTGTCCTCCTGTCAGTCCGCGCCACTCGTCCCGCCGATGAGGCCGTCCACATCGCGGCGGTGTCCAGGGGCGGGCACCCCGCTACGGTCGCACACCGTCAACGTAGCCGGTAACCCGGGTGCCGGCTCCGCTGCCCGGCCTTCGTCGAAGTTTCTTCCGGAGAGTGTCGAATGCCGGCGATCTCGAACGTGTAGGTGGCGGGCACGGCATCCGGGCCGCGCCACGACGAAGGAGATGACCATGACCCAGTACCTGCTGAGCAACATCACCCCGGCCGGCCGCACGCTGGAGCCCGAGCAGCTTCAGCGGGTCGTCCGCAACGTCACCGAGCTCACCCGACAGATGCAGAGCACCGGCGTCTGGGTGTTCTCGATGCCCTTGAGCGACCCCTCCTCGGCGACCGTGGTCTCCAGTCACGAGGGCAGAGTGACGCTGGCTGACGGACCGTTCGCCGAACTCAAGGAGTATGTCGGCGGCTTCACCGTCATCGACGTCACCGATCTCGATGCGGCGACGTCATGGGCGGCGAAGGTCTCCGAAGCGACCGGGCTGAAGGTCGAGGTCCGCCCCGCACCGAGCTTCGGTGGCTGAGACGACGATGGACGACGCGTCGGCGGCCGTCCTCCGGGCATTCCGCTCGGAGTACGGCCGCACCGTGGCGATCCTGATGCGAACGCTCGGCGACCTGGAGGCCGCCGAAGACGCTGTGCAGGACGCCTTCACGGCGGCTGCCGAGACCTGGCCGGCCCACGGTGTCCCGCCGAATCCGCAAGGCTGGATCGTCACCACGGCCCGCCGTCGCGCCATCGATCGACTCAGGCGCGCCCGGACGGAGGAGCGGTTCGCTCCACAGCTGGCGTCCAGACCGGTCGTCGAGGCCGATGGCACCGACGACGACGAGCTGCGCATGATCCTGCTCTGCGCGCACCCGAGCCTGTCCCCGGAGTCGCAGGTCGCCCTGACCCTGCGATTCGCCGGCGGCCTGACAGCGGCCGAGATCGCTCGGGCACTCGGATCCAGCGAGACGACCACGGCCCAGCGTCTGTCCAGAGCGAAGCGAAAGATCAGGGATGCGCGGATCGGCCTGCCGGAGCCCGACCACGTCCGCGAACGTCTGGGCGTGGTTCTGGCCACCGTCTATGCCATCTACAACGAGGGCTACGTAGCGACCTCCGGGCCCCTCAGCCGCTTCGATCTGAGTCAGGAAGGGGTCCGACTGGCGAGGGTGGTCGCCGCCCGGACGCGAGGTGATCTGGAGGCGAAAGGCCTTCTGGCGCTGCTGTTGCTGTTGCAGGCACGCCGGCGCGCGCGCATTGGCGACGACGGTCGGCTGATCCCGTTGCCCCAGCAGGACCGTGGACAGTGGGACCCGGAGTTGATCGAGGAGGGGCACGCCCTCGTCCGGGAATGCCTCGTCTCGAACCGGCCCGGCCCCTATCAACTGCAGGCTGTCATCCAGGCCGTTCACTGCGATGCCGCCCGGGACGAGGACACCGATTGGCGGCAGATCCTGGCGCTCTACGACCTGCTGCTGCCGACGATGCCGACCACCGCTGTGCGCACCGCGCGGGTCGTCGCGCTCTCCCATGTCGACGGTCCCGCCGCCGCTCTCGCCGAACTCGACGCCAGCTCGGACGACCAGTACGTTCTCGCGGTCCGGGCCGACCTGCTCGCCCGCTCCGGACGGTCGGAGGAGGCCGGCGCGCTGTTCCTGCGCGCCGCGGAGATCGCCGCCAACGAGGCGGAGGAACAGCACCTGCGGCACCGCGCCGCCGCGGTGCTGCACGCCGAGTGACTGCCCCACGGGCTCCGGTCGCCGACCGGACCGCACCGCGCCAACGAACGAATGGCAACGTTGGGCGCGTGGCGGTCACGTCATCGGCACAACTTCGCGACCATTCGACGCACGACGCGACCGTTCACGGGTTCGAGGGCATGCCTTCCTCTTCGCCGATCCGGTCAGACATCGCGACGTCCGACCCAGACCAGGCTGACCAGGATCCCGAGGACGAGCCAGCCCACGATCGCCAGCAGCGCGGGAAGGACAGGGAGGAAGCCCGGACTGCCCGGCGTGGCCAGACCGGCAAGGGATTCCATCGCCGCACCGGGCATCCAGCGGGGCACCGTCTCGCCCCATGCCCGCGGCAGGAACTGGGCCATGACAACCGGCAGGAACGACCCGAGGAAGAGACCGATCACCGTGACCGCGGTACGGCGGACGACGAATCCGAGCAGGAGCGCCAGGCATCCCCAGACCGCCATCTGCGCCGGGATGAAGACCAGAACCGCACGCACCAACTGCGGATCGTCGAACGACAATGCCGGATAGCCTCCCGCACGCAGCACCGTCTGGGTGATGACGAAGTTGATCAACGACACCACGACCCCGGCGACCACTCCCAGGACGGCGACCAGGATCAGCTTGGCGAATACCACCCGCGAACGCCGCGGAGTCACCACGAAGGTGTAGCCGACCAATCCGCCGCCGAACTCACCCGCGCTGAAGGCCGCTCCGAAGAACGCGTAGGCCCAGACGCCCAGTGCCGCACCGAAGAAGAGGACTTCATACCGGCTGCCCCCGTCCGCGCTCTGCCGCTCATACAGCGCCGGTGCCCCGCCGAGTCCGGCGATGATCGCGGTCAACCCGACCGAGATCGCCAGCGTCACGATCAACAGAGTCCACAGGCTGGGGCTGCGGCGAACCTTGATCATCTCGCTCCGCAGAGTGCGAGCCAGCCCGGCGATCATGTCGTGCTCCGGGTCAGAGCGAGGAACACGTCCTCGAGACCACGATCTCCGGCGAGATCGTCGAGCGTGCCGTCGGCCACCACGCGGCCGTCGTCGATGATGACCACGCGATCGGCGAGTTGCTGGACTTCCGACAATAAATGGCTGGACAGCAGGACGGTGACCCCCTGCTCCGCCAACTGGTCCAACAGCTCCCGCAGCCATCGGATCCCGGCCGGGTCCAGACCGTTGGCGGGCTCGTCCATGACGACGACCTCGGGTTCGCCGACGAGGGCGCAGGCCAGGCC
>JBDIAG010000122.1:0-9099 GCA_039812305.1 Actinomycetales bacterium
GTGCGGTCGGGATGGAGCAGCGGAGCACCGGGCGAGCGTGCGGTCTCCGGATCGAAGACGCCGGGCAGCACCTCGTACTCGACGTCGATCAGCCGGCAGGCGGCCTCGGCCACCCCGGCGGCGACGGCCACCACGGCGGCCACCCGCTGGCCCACGAACCGCAGCACCTCGTCGAGGACGAGCGTGTCGTCCGGGTCGTCGGTGCGCAGCTCGTGCCTCGCCGTCGAGAACCTGCGGGTCACGACGTTCTCGTGGGTCAACACCAGGCGGACGCCCGGCAGCGACTCGGCCGCGGACGTGTCGATCGAGACGATCCGGGCGTGCGCGTGCGGCGACCCGAGAACCCGCAGATGCAGCAGGCCGGGCACCTCCAGGTCGAACGTGTACGGCTCGGTGCCGGTGACGATTCCGGTCGCCGCGGGCGGACGCAGCGACTGCCCGATCAGCTCGCCACCGCGCAGCTCGCTGCCGTCCGGCTTGCCACCGTGCAGCTCGCCACCGTGCAGCTCGCCACCGCGCAGCTCGCCACCGCCCGGCTCGCTACCGCCTGGCTCGCCACCAACCGGCTCGCTACCGGCCCTGCGGCCGGCCGTCCGGGCCGGGTGGGGTTCGCGGGATCCACCGACGGCTTGCCGGATCGCCTCCCTGATCGGACGATACCCGGTGCAGCGGCACAGGTTTCCCTTCATCCGCCGGTCGAGGTCGGTCAGGTCGTCCGGCCGGAGGGTGGACGCGGTGACGATCATCCCGGCCGTGCAGAAGCCGCACTGGAAGGCGAAGTTGTCCGCGAAGGCCCGCTGCACCGGGTGCAGGTCCCGCGGTGTGCCCAGGCCGGTAACGGTGGTGACGCTGCGCCCTTCCGC
This sequence comes from Actinomycetales bacterium, assembly GCA_039812305.1. Lineage (GTDB taxonomy): Bacteria > Actinomycetota > Actinomycetes > Actinomycetales > CAWJMD01 > JBDIAG01. Next base: position 864 of record JBDIAG010000122.1, read on the forward strand.
CCGCTGGGCCGGGTAGATGCAGGAGTGCACCGGCGCGCCGTCCAGCAGCACCGTGCAGGCGCCGCAATCGCCGGCGTCGCACCCCTTCTTGACCTCGAAGCGGCCGAGATCGCGCAACAGCGTGCGCAGGCACTGGCCGGGACGAGGCTCGGCCCGGATCGCGTCTCCGTTGACGTCGAACCTCACGACGGCCCCCCGAACTCGACCCGGATCTGTTCGGCGAGCACCCCGGTGACCGCCCGTCGCCAGTCCGCCGAGCCCAGCGGGTCGGTGTAATAGCCCGCGGCGGAGTCGATCTCGAACCTGAGCCGGTCCGCCGACGGCAGCGTTGCGAACCCCAGCACGGTGGGGGTCAGGGTCGCGGCGGTGATCGCGAAGGTCGCGGCTCCGTCCTCGTCGACACGGCCGGACACCACCGCGCCGGACCGTCCGAGTTCGGCCAGGGCGATCTTGCGGAACGCGGTGCGCGCCCGCAGTGCCCGGGCCGGCAGGTGCACCGCGCGCAGGACCTCGCCGGGGCGCAGCGAATTGGTGCCGTTGCCGGTGATCAGCCCGGCGATCACGGCGCGACGCTCGCCGCCGTCCGGGGTCCAGATCTCGGCCACGCCGTCCAGGGCCACCGCCAGGTGGATCATCGCGCCCGCGGCGAACGACCGGCAGATGTTGCCGCCGACCGTCGCGACCGTCCAGATCTTGGCGGAGGCCAGGAGCGCGTCGGCGCACTGGGCGAACAGGATCCGGGCGGGCCGGTCCGGCCGCAACCGGGCCCGGGTCAACTCCGCGATCGTGCAGGTGGACGCGATCCGCAGGCCGGAGTCGTTCTCCTCCCAGGACGGCCACCCCATGGTGGTGAGGTCGACAAGAGCGGTGGTGTCGACCTGCGGCTCGGAGAACATCCAGGTGCCGCCGGCCACGAATCGCTCGCCGGGGGCGAGCGCCAGGTCGTCACGGGTCCGGGCGAATCGGTACCGCTGGATGGAGTGCAGATCCACGGATTCTCCGTCTCTGTCGGTTCGTCGCCCGAACTCACCGGGATCGCGGGGCGACGCCGTGCGGCGCCCGGTCGACGGCCGGGTCTCCGGCGACCAGCCCGGTCCCGCCGCCGCGGGTCGGGTTCGAGATGCGGACGGCCGAGTCCGTCGGCGCTCGCTGCCGGCACAGGCTGAGGACGAGATCTGCACTACGCACACTGCTCCTCTCCGACACGCCCGGGCGGCGCACCTGGTCATCGATTCCCAGGTGACCGGGGCGGTCAGCAGAGCCATGCATCGTCGTCGCGGCCGGGTGACCGGTGTGGCTGTGCGATCAGACAGGTCCGGTCACGCCGATCAGGCCGCCACCTGGGAGCACACCGTCGTGACTGAGACTGCTCGTTGAGTGTGCAGACAGAGTGGCCGAGGTTCGGGTCCAGGGCAACCCCTGTGGCGCACCGCCCCGTCGGGCGCCACCCATCCGCGCGATCGTCCCGGTCAGAAGGCGGCGACCGCGGCCCGGTCCGTCCGGTCGCGAGCTGATCCGGAAGGACGCTTCCGCCGCGGCGCAGTACAGTGATCGCGGGCTGGGCGACACGCGTCCGGCCCGGGAGCCGTGTGTGAGGCTCGGGGGAATGGGCGAGCGTCGCCGACATCGTGCCACGCCACCGGCCGGGCACGGCCGCCATCCGGGGCGTGCTGGAGTGCCCGCGAGGAGGTGGCCGACCGGGCCTGGCGCGGACGAGGGACGAGGCGCGCCCTGCCGTACGCAGTGGTCATTCGCTGGCGGGCCCTCAGGTACGAGGTGAGTAACCGTCGCACGACGGGGTGCGGGGTGGAGATGGCGCAGGTAGTCGATACGGAGACGGTGATCGGCGGCTGGCTGGCGGGTCCGGTGTACCGGGCGACCGGGTGGGTCGCGGTGCTCGGCATGCTGAGTTACGCGATCGTCGGCGTGCCCGCGGCGATCATCGGGCCCCGATTGCCGTATCTCCTGGACGTGCCGCCGGCCATCGCCATGCTGGGCGCGACGGCGTTGATCGCGCGACGGGCGTACCGCGGCGTGCCCGCGACCGGTCCGATCCGAGCGATCGTCCTGATCGTCGTGGTGACCACGATCGCCTACCTGCTGCTCGGGGGTCCGATGCCACCCGGCGGGTTCCTGCCGTGGGTGACGTTCTGGGTCCCCATCGTGTCGGCGATCGTCGCCTTCGGTTGGCAGGGCTGGCCGGCGCTGCTCGTCGGGACCGGAATCAGCGTGCTGCACGGCGCGGCCCACTACTGGCCCCGCTACGGGGAATGGGATCTGGGGGTGGCGCTGCGCGACTTCACCCTCAACGAGGTCATCGTGGTGGCGAGCTGCCTCGCCGGCGCCGGGCTGCGCCGGTCGATGCGCCGCCGCGCCGGCACCGAGGCCGACGTGCGAGAGTCCGTCACCCTTGCCGAGGCGGCGGCCAGCGCGGTGCACATGCACGACTACTGGGCGGGCGTCGTCCACGATCACGTGCTCGCCGTGCTGATGGCCGGATCGCGACTCCGGACCGGCTCCATTCCGCCGGCGACGACCGCGGACGCGCGACAGGCCCTGCAGCGCCTGACCGAACCGCCCACGAGCATGCCGTGCACCCTCGGCGAACTGGTCGAGTGGATCACCGAGTCCGCGGCCGTCATCGTCCCCGAGGCGACGGTCAGCGAGAGCGTGCGCGACCGGGCCAGCACCGTGCCGGGCGAGGTGGCGGCGGCGGTGCTGGCGGCCGCGGAGGAGGGCTTGCGGAACATCCGCCGGCATGCGCGCCCCGCCGGGGCGGGCGTCCTGGTCGCGGCCACCGGCCACCGCCTCGACGTGCGGATCGTGGACCGGGGGCCCGGATTCGACGTCGGCGCGATCGACGCCGGCCGTCTCGGTCTCCAGGTCGCGGTCGCCGAGCGGATGGCCGCGGTCGGCGGTGCCGGGCAGTGGCGCTCCGAGCCCGGGCGCGGCACCGAGGTCCGGCTCACCTGGTCGGGGTTGCGATGAGGTCGTTCCACGTCACGCCGTCGGTGGCCATCTTCGTGGCCGGCACGCTGTGGTTGGCGACCTCGGGTGTGGGCACCGGCATCCTGCAACTCGATCTGAGCGGCCGGCCGGAACTGGTGGTCATCGGGTCGGTCCTCATCTGGGCCGCCACCTGGCTGGCGGCGGCCCCCCTGCTCGGCTGGACGAAGCCGCTGCCCACGATCGTCGTCGTCGCCATCTGTGTCACGCCGCCGCTGCTGACGTTGCTGACCCAGCCCTGGTTGCTCGTCCTCGACCCCGACGAGAACGGGATGTGGTGGATCGCCGCCGCCGAGCCGCTCGTCGCCACGATCGCGATCCGGTGGGGCTGGGCGGCCGGGGTCGCGGTCGGCGGTGTCGACGTCGCGCTCAGCCTGGCGATCAGATGCCTGGAGGCGCCGTGGACGCCCGCCGACGTCGTGTCCTGGATCTACAGCGTGATGTCCCTGGTCATCTGGCCGATCGGCGCCGCGATCTTCCACCGCCTGCTCGGCACCCAGGCCAGCCAGGACGCCCGGCTGGAGCACGCCCGACAGGCGGCCGACCGGCGCCGGGCTCACCAGGCGGCCGCACTGGACGATCTGCCGCGCCGGCTGCTGACCCAGGTCGGGCCCACGCTGGAGGAACTGGCCGGCGGTGGCGAGGTCGCCCCGGATCTGGCGGACCGATGCCGACGGCTGGAGCGGGCCGTCCGTGACGAGGTCCGCACCCGGCGCCTGCTCGACGACGAGGGCCGTGACAAGCTCCGCCGGCTGATCGACCGTGGCTGGGAGGTCAGCATGGCCGACGAGGGGCCGGTGCTGCTCGACGACGCCGACCTCGCCGTGGCTCGCCAGGTCAGCCGCACGGTGCTGTCGCTCTGCCTGGTCCAGCCCGCCGGTTCCCTGACGTTGCGCCTCCTGGCCCGCAATTCCCGGCTGGTGACGGTGGTGGTGAGCGGGCCGGCGGCCAGCCCGGTGGCGGGACGGCTCGCGGCCGCCGCGGCCTCGGTGGAACTCGACGAGGACGAGGTGCTCGTCGAGATCGCCATGGTCAGTGTCGCGAGCCGGGCGCGGGTCATCGATCTGCGCGAGACCCCGGTGACGGTCGACCTGCGGGACCGGACCGCCGCCGCGCGCGAGGCCGGCGGCTGAGTCCTCGTCAGGCCATCCGGGCGACGATCCGATGGACGGTCTTCCACGTGCGGGTGGTGATCTGCCTGCCGTAGGTGCGTTCCATCCAGCGCATCAGATCCGAGGTCGGCGCCCCGGTCGCCGACACCGCGGAGCAGACGGCCCGTTCGAGAACGGCGGTGATCTCGTAGCCGCCGTTCTCCGGTCGAAACGGCAGGGAAACCTCCACCGCCGGTGGATGTTTGAGGAACGTGACGTTGAGATGGCCGGACGGCGCGTCGTCCCGGCCCCGGAACGGGTCGGCTTCGATCAGCCGCTCCAGTTCGTCGCGGCTGCGCAGGATCGTGGTGCTGGTGAAGCCCAGCCGCTCGGGCCAGGCCGCCTCGATCATGGCCTCGAGCCGGGCGGCGGAGCCGGAGTCGGCATCGAAGATCACGTTGCCGCTGGAGATGACGCTGGTGACGTTGCGCAGGCCCAGACCCTCCAGAACCCCGCGCAGCTTCTCGTTGCGGTGATTCGGATTCATCGGCGCGATGCCTCGGAGCAGGGCCACGTACCTCATGCCGCGAACCTACCCCGGACGGCTCGTGGCCACCGGTCGCGGTGGTCAGCCGCCGAAGCCCGCTTCGCGGGCCAGGATGCCCGCCTGCAGCCGGGAGGCGCAGCCGAGCTTGGCGAGCACCCGGGAGACATGGGTCTTGGTGGTCGCCTCGGAGATGGCCAGTGCCCGGGAGATCTCGGCGTTGGAAAGGCCTTGAGCCAGGCAGGCCAGCACCTCCCGTTCGCGGGCGCTGAGCTCGCTCAGCCATCCCGGTGGCTCGGGTTCGGCCGGCGGCGCGCCGGCGACGAAGGCGCTCAGCAGCCGCCTGGTCACCTCCGGGGCCACGACGCCCTCGCCGGCGGCCACCCGCCGGACCGCGTCCACCAGCGCGGACGCCTCGACGGTCTTCAGCAGGAAGCCGACCGCGCCGGCGCGCAGCGCGCCGAAGACGTACTCGTCAAGGTCATAGGTTGTCAACACCAGTACTTGGGACCATCCCTCGCGGACGATGCGCTCCGTCGCCGTGATGCCGTCGGTGCCAGGCATTCTCAGGTCCATCAGGACGACGTCCGGGCGCAGCGCCCGAGCGTTGGTGATCGCTGCCGCGCCGTCACCGGCCTCGCCGACCACATCGATGTCGCCGGCATGCTGCAGCATCAGCCGCAATCCGGAGCGGATCGCGGCGTGGTCGTCCGCCAGCAGCACCCGGATGGTCATCGCTTCCCCTCCAGCGGCAGAACGGTGCGCACCGTCCAGACCCGGCCGTCGTCGTCCCAGCCGGCCTCCAACGTACCGCCCAGCGCGGTCGCCCGGTCACGCATGGAGGTCAGCCCGAGGCCACTGCCCCTCGGCCGGCGGGCGGCGGTCGGGCCCGGGCGGCAGCCGATCAGCACGTGCACCTCGCCGGGGTGGACGTCGATCGTCACCTCGACCGTGCCGCCGGGCGCGTGCTTCGCCGCGTTGGCCAGGCTCTCCTGGACGATGCGGTAGCCCGCCTGGTCGACCACGGACGGCAGCCGGGGGAGACCGTCCAGATCGGTGGTGACCGACACCTGCAGACCGGTGCCGCGGGCCGCGATCACCAGGGGTTCGATGTCGCGCAGGTGGGCGGCCGGCGCGATCTCGTCCTGGCCCGTCCGCAGCAGGAGGATCATCTCCCGCAGGTCGTCCAGCGCCCGGACGCTCGCGGTGCGGATCTCCCGCAGGGCCGCACGCTGTTCCTCGGCGGTCGGCCCCGGTCCACGACCGTCGGTCGCGAGCGTCGCACCGGAGTGGATCGCGATCGTCGACAGGTGGCTGGAGAGCGCGTCGTGCAGGTCCTGCGCCATCCGCGCCCGCTCGTCCTGGACGGCCCTGGCCCGGCTCAGGTCGGCCAACCGGCGCAGATCCTCCGCCCGGGCCGAGGCCAGCTCGGTGAGCTCGGACTGCTGGCGGACCGACAGCGCCCACCAGGCCGGCGTCCCCAGGATGGCGAACAGCATGATCAGGGTCATGGACGCCGATCGCAGGTCGCCCGTCGCGACGTAGACCGCCACCGGGACGAGCGTGACCGGGACGGCGATCGCGCCGATGGCGGGGCGGATCCAGGGCCGCGGGCAGAACAGGATCAGGTGGTAGAGGGCGTCGAACAGCACCAGGTACATGCCGAGGCTGCCGCCGAGCACCTGGTCGGCCACGAACAGGCAGACCACCGCCACGGCGACGGACACCGGGTGATAGCGCTTGCCCAGCAGGCAAAGACAGCCCAGGACGAGAAGGGCGGCGTGCACCCAGGGGGTGCTCAGCCACGCGGGCAGCGCCCACGGCAGGCCGCTCACGTCGACGACACCCAGAGCGATGAGGACCAGCCCGACCACCGCGGTCAGAACCGCCTCGGTGACGTCGCGCCGTCGCGCGGCCGCGCGCAGGCGCTGCCACAGGCGCGACGGGCTCTCCATGGGTCCATCCCAGCACACGCCCCGTGGTGCGCGATCAGACGAAAGTCGCACCGCCCCGGCGACGGGCTCGGCCGGGCGGCTGACGACGGGACGGCATCCGCGCCGGAGCCTGACAGCTATGACTGCCACGCTTGCCGGTTCGCTGTTCCTGCTCGCCCTGCTGGACTCCACCAGCTTCGGCACCCTGCTCATTCCGATCTGGTTCCTGCTGGCGCCCGGCCGGGTCGCGGTGGGCCGGATCCTGGTGTTCCTCGGTACGGTCGCCACCTTCTACTTCGGCGTCGGCCTGGCGCTGCTGTTCGGGGTGGACGCGATGCTCGGCCGGGTGGGCGGCTGGCTGGAGGACCCGATGGTGATCCGCGGGCAGCTGATCCTGGGCGTGGGATTGTTCGTATGGAGCTTCTTCATCGGCAAGTCGCGCAAGGGCCCGGACGGGCAGTCCACGGGAAGCCGGCTCGGTCGCTGGCGGGAAAGGGCTCTGGGCCGGCAGGGCTCCGGACTGGGCGCTCTCATCGCGCTGGCACTGGGAACCGCCCTGATCGAAGTGGCGTCGATGCTGCCCTACCTCGGGGCGATCGGGCTGCTCAGCACGTCGGACCTCGGCGTCGGAAACCGCGTGGTCGCACTGGCCGGCTACTGCGTCGTGATGGTGCTGCCGGCGCTCGTCGCGCTGGGTGGACGGATCGTCGCCCACCGGCTGATCGAACCCCTCCTGCGCCGGGTGGCGCGTTGGCTGGAGAAGAGCGCCGGCGAGATGACCGCGTGGATCGTGGGCATCGTCGGATTCCTCGTCGCCCGCGACGCCCTCGCCCGGTTGCCTGAGTTCTCCGACGTGTTGAAGGTCGGCTGACGCGTCGATCGGGCTCGTGTGGGCTGGGCCGTTCGTCCTTCGGGACTGGACCGTTCGTCTGGAGGATTTCTGTTGCTAGGCAACATGAATACTCCAGTTGGGCGTGGGTGGTCCGCCGTGGTCGCGCCCGTCGCCCCCGGCCGGGAGCGAGTGGCGACATTGGGTACCCAGTGGTCGCGCCGAAGGCGGCCGGTCGGTGCCGAACGCGGCCATCGGCGGGTCGCATCGTGGCCGGTGGAGGCCCAACGCGGCCGCTCGGCGCCGAACGCAGCCAGCGCCACCAGCGACACCCGTATCTCGCACCACCGCGTAGGCCTACGATCGCCACGTGCGGATCGGAGTGCTGGCCCTGCAGGGTGACGTCGTCCACCATCTCGAACTGTTGGAACGGGCCGGGGCGACCGCCACGACCGTGCGACGCGAACGTGAACTCGCGGCCGTGGACGCTCTGGTGATCCCCGGCGGCGAGTCGAGTGTGATCGACAAGCTGGCCCGGGCGGTGGGGCTGATGCAACCGTTGCGCGAGCGGGTGGCGGACGGGATGCCGGCGCTGGGCACGTGCGCCGGCATGATCATGCTCGCCGACTGGGTCGAGGCCGCGATCGACGGCCAGCAGAGCATCGGCGGGCTGGATGTCACGGTGCGGCGCAACGCTTTCGGCCGTCAGGTCGACTCCTTCGAGGCCGATCTGGCGATCGCCGGCGTGAGCGGGCGGGACGACCCTTTCCGAGCCGTGTTCATCCGGGCGCCCTGGGTCGAGCAGGTCGGTCCCGGAGTCGAGGTACTGGCC
>JBDIAG010000123.1:0-9064 GCA_039812305.1 Actinomycetales bacterium
TACTCGACCCATAACTGGTTGATGTGCGAGTAACCGGTTGGACGAGCGGCAGGACGGCGGGGCGGCGGCGGCCAGCCGGCGACACGCCCGCCGCCCAAGCGCCCCAGCCAGCCGGGCCGGGGCCGCGTCACCCACTGGCACGCCCACCCGCCGCCCAGGCACATCCAGCCAGCCGTTCCCGCGCTGACCAGCTATGAGCCGAGCAACCAGCGATCGCGGGCTGCTCGGCCCACAACCAGCTGACGTGCGAGTAACCGGTTGGACGAGCAGCAGGGCGGCACGCCGGCGGCGGGCCCGGTGGCACCTTTCGCATTTCAGGGTGCGGCACTCAGTGTCTGCGTGGCCGCAGTGGCTGTGTGCCGCAGTGGCTGCCTGCCGCGACTCCTCAGTACCGGCTCCGTGCCCGCTGGTAGTACTCGTCGCTGGCGGCCAGAGCGACGGCGACAGGGCGTCGTCGCCGTGCCGGTGAATAGGCGAAGCAGGTCCGGCAGATCCGCGAAGAAGGTTGGGTGAATCGGCGAACCATCAACGGTGAATCGGCGAGGGAAGTGAGGTGAATCGGCGAGCACAGGCTAGGGTGAAGCGTGCCCTACGTCGCTCGCCACGCCAAACCTCGTGTCCTGGAGTCCCTCAGCGACACCAGGATCGTAGTCATCCAAGGTGCCCGTCAGGTGGGCAAGACGACGCTCATCCAGGAGATCGTTGACGAGCAGGGCGGCCGACTGGCCTCCTTCGACGACCCTGTGACCGCGCGTGGCGCCCGGTAAGACCCGGTTGGGTTCCTCAATTCCGACCCTGACCGGTTGCTGGCCATCGATGAGGTGCAGCGTGTTCCTGAACTGATCTTGGCTCTGAAGTACATCGTCGACCGCGACACTCGTCCGGGTCGGTTCCTGTTGACCGGCTCGGCCAACCTCTTGAGGCTGCCCGCCATCGAGGACAGTCTCGCCGGGCGTACCGAGAGCATCGAACTCCACAGCTTCAGCCAAGGTGAACTCGAACAGCGCACCGAGAGCTTCATCGATCGGCTCCTCTGCGGTGAGCGGTTCACTGACCACACCAGCGAACTGCACCGCCGCGACTACCTCGACCGAGCGACGGCAGGCGGCTACCCCGAAGCGCTGGCACGTGCCGCAGGACGGCGTCGTGACCAGTGGCTGGACAATTACGTGGGCAGCATCGTGCGTCGGGAAGCCGACGACATCTCTAATCTGCAGCGAGTGGCGGAGCTGCCGCTGATCCTGCGCGTGCTCGCCGCCCGCAACAGCGGCGAACTCAACATGGCTGACATCGCTCGCGACACCGAGATCCCGGTACGCACTCTCACCCCCTATCTGGAGCTGCTGCATACGCTGTACCTCACACAGCGCATTCCCGCGTGGGCGACCAATTTAGCCAAGCGAGTTGTGTCCAAGCCGAAAGTCTCTCTGCTCGACACCGGGCTCGCCGCACGTCTTGTCAACGTTTCCGCGCAAGGCGCGTCGCCCGGAGCCAATCCGGATGTCGCCGGCGGACTCCTGGAGGGTTTCGTCTCGGGCGAGATTCGTCGCCAACTTGGTTGGAGCGAGGAGACCGCCCGACTGGGCCACTTCCGCGATCAGCACGTCGGAGAGGTCGACCTCGTCCTGGAAACCCCTGACGGGCGCGTAGCAGGCATCGAAGTGAAGTCCTCTTCGTCTCCATCCGTCAAGGATGTCAAGGGCCTCGTCTACCTCCGTGACAAGCTCGGCAAGCGTTTCGTGGCTGGACTCGTCCTGCACACCGGTACCACCGCCGCACCATTCGGTGATCGCATCGCCGCCGTGCCAATGGATACCCTCTGGACCACCTGACGTCCCACGACCGGACGTTGCAGTCTACTTGCTCCCCACGTCGTACCCATTTCGGGGTACGGGTGCCGATCAATCACTATTGTCCTGATTTTCGAGCACGTCGATAACCTGTTCTCCATAGCGCTCGAGCTTGGTTTCGCCGATGCCGTTGATCCGGCCCAGTTCGGCGAGTCCGGAAGGCCGGTTGGTGGCGATCTCGCGCAGTGTCGCGTCGTGGAAGATGACGTAGGCGGGCAGTCCCTGCTCTTTGGCCACGCCGGCCCGCCAGGCGCGCAGCCGCTCGAACAGCGCCAGGTCGCCGTCGGCCATCTCGGCGGCCGCGGCTGCCGACCTGCCCGCGCCGGTCTTCGCCGAACCCGCCCTCCGGGCGCGCGGTTGTTTCGGCGGGTCGCGCCGGAGCAGCACCTTGCGCTGCCCGCGCAGCACGTCCGCGCTCGCCGGGGTGAGCACGAAGGTGTTGAACTGACCCTCCACGGCAAGCAGCCCCTGGGCGAGCAGCTGACGCAGCACCGTCCGCCATTCGGCTTCGCCGAGGTCGGCCCCGACCCCGAAGACAGATAGCGAATCATGCTGCCACTGTTCGACTTTCGCCGTCCGCCGGCCGAGCAGGATGTCGACGATCTGGCCCGCCCCGAACTTCTGGCGGCGCTCGCGGTCGAGGCGGAACACCGTCGACAGCACCTTCTGGGCGGCGACCGTGCCGTCCCAGGATTCCGGCGGGCTGAGGCAGGTGTCGCAGTTGCCGCACGGCTCGTCGGCGGGCTGGCCGAAGTAGGCGAGCAGTTGGCCGCGGCGGCATTCGATCGTCTCGCAGAGGGCGAGCATCGCGTCCAGGTGCCTGGCCAGGCGCTGTTTGTGCGCGCGGTCGCCGTCGGAGTCCTCGATCATCCGCCGCTGCTGCACGACGTCGGCGAGGCCGTAGGCCAGCCAGGCGGTGGACGGCAGTCCGTCCCGTCCGGCCCGTCCCGTCTCCTGGTAGTACCCCTCGACCGACTTCGGTAGGTCGAGATGGGCGACGAACCGGACGTCCGGCTTGTCGATGCCCATGCCGAAGGCGATGGTCGCGACCATGACCACGCCGTCCTCGCGCAGGAATCGCGACTGGTTGCGCGCCCGAGTCTGACCGTCCAGACCGGCGTGATACGGCAACGCGGTGACGCCCTGGCCGGCCAGGAAATCCGCGGTCTTCTCGACCGAGGCGCGGGAGAGGCAGTAGACGATGCCCGCGTCGCCGGAATGCTCGGTCCGGATCAGCTCCATCAGCTGCCGCCGGGGCTCGAGCTTGGGCACGATGCGGTACTGGATGTTGGGCCGGTCGAAACTGGCCACGAAATGCCGGGCGCCGGATTCCTCGGTCAGCCCGAGCCTTCCGGCGATCTCCGCGCGGGTGGCCTGCGTGGCGGTCGCCGTCAGCGCGATGCGGGGAACGTCCGGCCAACGCTCGTGCAGGTGCGACAGGGCGAGATAGTCCGGGCGGAAGTCGTGTCCCCACTGCGCGACGCAGTGTGCCTCGTCGATCGCGAACAGGGCGATCCTGCCCTGGTCCAGCAGGTCGAGGGTGGAGGACAGCCGCAACCGCTCCGGCGCCAGGTAGAGCAGGTCGAGCTCACCCGCCCGGTACATCGCCTCGACCGTCCGGCGTTCGTCCGGAGACTGGGTGGAATTGAGGAAGTCGGCCCGCACCCCCAAGGCGCGCAGCGCGTCCACCTGATCCTGCATGAGGGCGATCAGCGGCGAAACCACCACGCCGACACCCGGTCTGGTCAGCGCGGGGATCTGGTAGCACAGCGACTTGCCACCGCCGGTGGGCATCAGCACCAGCGCGTCCCCACCGGCGCTGACATGCGAGACGATCTCCGCCTGGGGGCCCCGGAAGTCGTCGTAGCCGAAGACCCGCCGGAGGATGTCCAGACCGGCCGTCGCCCCACGCGCCCCGTGCGCCCCGGTGGGCGCCGGCACGGCGTCGAGGAAGGGATCGGCGGAGGTCACGGACTCGATCCTACGGCGCGGGCCGGAGTGGGCCCGGCCGCCTGCCAGGCCGAGGGACGAGATCGCCATGCGTCAAAACGGCCCATACCTGCCTGCCCTTTTCATTCTAAGGCCGCCCGGGGGGCTTGCCACAAGGCCCGGGGGCTGAGGCAAAGTGCTTGGCCTGGGCTGCGATCGGCGGGCGTCCAACAGCTCCGGGCAGCCCGTAGGGCAACGAAAGGGTGGGGCGAATGCATCGCTACGTACTGGGTCTCGACGACGTCGATCGGAGGCTGGTCTCCGTGGTGGGCGGAAAGGGCGCCCACCTCGGGGAACTGTCCCGGATCGACGGCGTCGACGTCCCGCCGGGATTCTGCGTCACCACCGATGCCTTCGAGCGAGCGCTGGCGAACTCGCCGTCGATCAAGGACCTCGTGGCGGAGCTGTCCTCGGCCGATCCGGAGGACCACGGCACGCTCCGAGCGCGGGCCGCGGAACTGCGTCGAGCCGTCGAGACGGCCGCGGTCCCCGACGAGGTGGCGGCCGAGATCGCGGCGGCGGTGGTGGACCTGGGCGCGGACACCGCGTGCGCGGTGCGGTCCAGCGCGACCGCCGAGGATCTGCCGGGGGCGTCCTTCGCGGGCCAGCAGGACACCTACCTCAACGTCGCCGGCGCAGAAGCCGTCCTACGACACGTCCAGCGCTGCTGGGCTTCGCTGTTCACCGACCGGGCCGTGTCGTACCGCGTGCGCAACGGCTTCGATCACGACGGGGTGCGCATGGCCGTCGTGGTGCAGCGGATGGTGTTCCCGGACGCGTCCGGGGTCGTCTTCACCGCCGATCCGGTGACGTCGAACCGCCGGATCGCGTCGGTCGAGGCGACGTTCGGTCTCGGCGAGGCGCTGGTCTCGGGGATGGTGAACGCGGACAGCTACACCGTGCGCGACGGCGCGCTCGTCTCGATGACGATCGCCGCCAAGGAGCTCGCCCTGGTCGCGGCGCCCGGCGGTGGAACCCAGGAGCGGTGGCTCGACCCGGCCGAGCGACGGCGGGCGGTCCTGAGCGAGGGCGACGTGCTGGATCTGGTCCGGCTCGCGCGCCGGATCGAGGCCTACCTCGGCAGCCCGCAGGACATCGAGTGGTGCCTGAGCGACGGCGGCTTCCAGATCGTCCAGAGCCGGCCGATCACCACGCTGTTCCCGGTGCCGGAGACCGACGACGGCGAGAACCACGTCTTCCTGTCCGTCGGGCATCAGCAGATGATGACCGACGCCATGAAACCGCTCGGGCTGTCCTTCTGGCAGCTGACGACGCCCGCGCGGATGCGGGAAGCCGGCGGGAGACTGTTCGTCGACGCGATGCCGATCCTGGCGGTTCCGGAGAGCCGCGCCCAGTTCCTGACCATGATGAGCACGCAGGATCCCTTGACGGCCGACGCGCTGCATACCGTGATCGACCGCGAGGGCTTCCTGCCGCCGCCCCGCGAGGGTCGGCCGCGGCAGCGGGTCGCGGGCAGCGAACCGGCCGAGATCGAGACCGATCCGGCCATCCCGGCCGCGCTCGTCGAACGTGTCGAGAAGTCCATCGCCGCTGCGACGGCGGAGATCGCGACCACGTCCGGCACCGAGCTGTTCGACTTCATCCTGTCCGATCTCCAGGAGTTGCGGGCCCGGCTCTTCGACCCCGAGAGCACGGCCGCGATCATGGCCGGAATGCAGGCCGCCTGGTGGCTCAACGACAAGCTGCGGGACTGGCTGGACGAGAAGAACCCGGCCGACACGCTGTCGCTCTCCGCACCGAACAACGTCACCGCGGAGATGGGGCTCGCGCTGCTCGACGTCGCGGACGTGATCCGTCCGCATCCCGAGGTGGTCGCCGTGCTGAGCACGGCGACGGACGACGGATTCCTGGACGAGCTCCCGGCCGTGCCGGGTGGTGCGCAGGCCCGTGACGCCATCGTGGGCTACCTGGATCGGTACGGCATGCGCTGCGTGGGCGAGATCGACATCACCCGCCCGCGCTGGAGCGAGCAGCCGGGCACGCTGCTTCCGATGATCCTGTCGAACCTCCGGAACTTCGAGCCCGGCGCGGGAGCTCGGCGGTTCGACGAGGGGCGGCGGGAGGCGGCGACAAAGGAGCGGGACATCCTGCGGCGCTTGCGGTCTCAGCCCGACGGGGCGGCGCGCGCGGACGAGACGGAACGGATGATCGCCCGTCTGAGAACATTCGCCGGCTATCGAGAGTTTCCGAAGTTCGGCAAGATCGCCCGGTACTTCCTGTACAAGCGCGCGCTCCTGGCCGAGGCCGAACGTCTCGTCCGAGCGGGCGTCATCGAGCAGGTGGAGGACGTCTACTTCCTGCGCTTCGAGGAGCTGCGGGAGGTCGTCCGCACCGGGGAGGCGGACCGGGAACTCGTCCGGCGGCGTCGCGAGGAGTTCGCCGCGTACGAGTCGCTCACCCCGCCACGAGTGCTCACCTCGGACGGCGAGGCCCTTTCCGGCAGCTATCGCCGCGAGGACGTGCCGGACGATGCGCTCGTCGGCCTGCCCGTCTCCCCCGGCATCATCGAGGGACGGGCGCGGGTGATCCTCGACGTCGCCGACGCCGACCTCGAACCCGGGGACATCCTCGTCACCGCCTACACCGACCCCAGCTGGTCTCCGCTGTTCGTCGCAGTCGCCGGCCTCGTCACCGAAGTGGGCGGCCAGATGACCCACGGCGCCGTCATCGCCCGCGAGTACGGTCTTCCCGCGGTCGTCGGCGTCGACAGTGCGACCCGGCTGATCCGGGACGGACAGCGCATCCGGGTAAACGGTTCGGACGGCGTCATCCGGACACTTCCGGAGTGACTCCGGCGTCTACGGCTCCTTCTGGGGGATCAGCGCCGTGTTCAGAACCACCCGGCGGCGGCCCGGTGCGGGGTCCAGATAGGGCGTGAGCAGGTCGGCGAAGGCCGACTGGAGCCGGGCGGGGTCGTCGGGGCCGAGGTGGACGACCGTCTGCCCGAAGCCGAGGAAGTCCCGGTCCGAGACGTCGTCACGGTCGACGAGCCGGTCGAAGTCGGCGGCCAGCTTGCGCAGGAAGACCACGAAAGCCGACCGGAGCTGGGCGGCGTCCATCGCCTCGAGTTCCCGCTGGTCGACGTGAGCCAGCCGCTCTCCCAGGCGATATCTGCGCTCCACCGTCCCGCGCACCGGTCGCTCGCCGGCCACCGCCAGGAAGCCGGCCTCGACCAGTGCCGCGACATGCCGGTACAGGGTCGCCTGCGCGACGTCGGGCAGCGCCTCCCGTAGCTGCCGGGTGGTCAGGGTGCGCCCACTGAGCGCCTCGATCACCCGCAGCCGGACGGGGTGCATCACCAGATCCGCGACGGTTCCGTCGTCAGCCACAGGTACGCCCTTTCGGTAATGTTCTCACTCTGATAATGTTATCGCAGTAAGAACAATCGACCAAGCATTGGAGCTGATCATGCCCGCCATCGACATCAGGGACGGCCGACTCACCGTGCGCTTCACGTCCTGGGAGCGACTGCAGCTGCTCGGCCGCAGCGAGTACCGCGTCCCGCTCGACGCCGTCGAACGAGTGCGCGTCGAGCCGGGATGGACCAGTGAGGTCCTGGGCCTGCGCAGCGGCACGGTCATCTCCGGTTGGTACAAGCTGGGGACGTTCACGCACCCCTCCGGCCCCCGCCGGCTGGTGGCCATGAAGCGCGGCCTCCCACTGTTGCGCATCGGCCTGCGCGATCGAGAGGCGGGCGCCGGCTTCGACGAGCTCCTGCTCAGCACCCCGGCGGCGGACGGGATCGCGTCCGCGTTGACCGTGGCCCGAACCGGAGGCTCGGCATGACGGCGCGACGGCACCCGCCTACCCCGCTGTCGGCCGACGGGCTGTCGAAGAGCTACGGGACGGTCCGCGCCGTCCGCGACGTCGCCTTCACCGCCCAGCCCGGACGCGTCACCGGGTTCCTCGGAGCCAACGGCGCCGGCAAGTCGACCACGCTGCGGATGATGCTCGGCCTGGTGCGACCGGACGCGGGACGGTCCGCGATCGGCGGTCGCGCCTACCGGGACCTCGACGCACCCGGCCGGACGGTCGGCGCAGTGCTCGACCTCGCCGCCGCGCACCCGGCGATGACGGCTCGAGCCCATGTGCGGGTGTACGCGCACCTGGGCGGGCACCGCCGGGAACGCATCGACGAGGTCCTGGCGGCAACGGGTCTCACCCAGGCCGCGGACCGCCGGATCGGCGGCTACTCGACCGGGATGAAGCAGCGCCTCTGCCTGGCCACGGCCCTGCTCGGCGATCCCGCCGTCCTGGTGTTGGACGAGCCGGCCAACGGCCTCGACCCGGCCGGGATCCACTGGCTCCGGCACCTGGTCCGCTCGCACGCCGATGCCGGCGGCACCGTTCTGCTGTCGAGCCATCAGCTCGCCGACCTGGAGCAGGTCATCGACGATCTCGTGCTCATCGACGACGGGAGCATCCGTTGGACGGGCTCGCGCCCGGACTTCACCAGCGGACACGCCAGCCTCGAGACGGCCTTCCTGGCCCGGACCGGCCAGGCACGAACTCCGGCGATGGCGTGGCACGCCTCGCCGCCTGCGGGAGGTGGCGTCTCCACCTCACCACCCGCGGGTTTCGCGGGGCAGGCCTCGCCTCCGACCGGAGCCGCCGGGTACGCCGTACCGCCGGTCGGGCCAGGCCACGGCCGCGCGGACGCGACGATGGAGGAGGCGTCATGATTCCCGTCCTGCGTGGCGAGTCGAGCCGACTGCTCGGTACCCGGCTGCCGATGATCGCCATCATCGCGGCCGCTCTGTGCGGCTTCGTCCCGGTCGCCCTCCTGGCCCTGGTCGGCCCGGGGAACGCCGATCCGCCGATGCCCGATCTGGACACCGCCGGCGGCGTCACCAACACGCTCGGACTCGTCGGGGTTCTCCTGTTCGTCCCGGCCCTGATCGGCACCATCGCGATCACCGGCGAGTACCGGCACCGGACGATCGGCACCACGTTCCTCGCCGTGCCGCGCCGGGGTCGGGTGCTGGCGGCGAAGCTCGTCTGCTATTCGGTCTTCGGCCTGGTCTACGGTGTCGTCACCTCCGCCGCGGCGGCCGTCGCGTTGGCCGGGGCCGCGGCCGTGCGAGGTCTCCCGCTGGGCCTGTCGTTCGCCGTCATCTGCACCCTGCTGGCCCGGATCGCCGTCACCGCGATGCTGTACCTCGTGATCGGCGTCGCCGTCGGCGCCCTGGCCCGGAACCAGTTGC
>JBDIAG010000124.1:0-9045 GCA_039812305.1 Actinomycetales bacterium
CGTCCGGTGCTGGTGCGGGTGGTCGAGCCTCCGGACGAGATCCCGTCCGGCTGGACGGTGATCCGGGACCGCGGCCCCTACGCCGTCGCCGGCGAGCTGGCGCTGATGCGCGAGCACCGGATCGACGTGCTGGTCACCAAGGACTCCGGCGGCAGCTACACCGTGGCCAAGCTGGCTGCCGCCGAAGAGCTGGGTGTCCGCGTCGTCGTGGTGAGCCGCCCGCCGGTCGAGCCGGGCGTCCCGCTGGCCCGCGACGCGGCGGAGGTGCTCGCCCTCCTGGGTCCGTCGGTCACAGCGCGCCCGATTTCGCGGCCGCGATGATGTCGGTGACCTCCTGCCGGATGCCGCGGGGGATGAGGGCGTCGTCGAGGTCGAGGAAGCCCTGGATCAGCAGCTTGCGGGCGTCGTCCTCGCTCAGACCGCTGGCCCGCAGGTAGTTGATCTTGTCGCTTCCGATGACGCCGATCGAGGCCTCGTGGGAGAGCTGCGCGGATGCCGCGTTGGCGACGAGCGCGGGCGCGGAGTGGATCTGCCCCTCGGCGGTGAGCTTCAGCCCGTCACAGCCGAGGTAGCCGGCGCTGTTCTCGCCGTCGCCGACCAGGGTCGACCGGTTCGTGATCGTGCCGCCGGCGCTGACCATGCGGGCGATGCTCTCGGCGCGTGCGCCGTCCCCGGCCAACAGGTAGCTGCTCTCCAGGACCCGGTCGGTGCCTTCGGGGGAGTAGACGATCGACTGATCCCGGCTGGAGCCGTCCTCCTCGATCCGCACCCGGTTCTCCGCACGGTAGGACTTCACGTTCGACAGCATCACCGACGTGGAGATGTCCGTCGCACCCGGCCCGATCAGCGAGCTCGCGTAGTCGACGACCTCCATGTCGTCGCCCCACTGCTCCACCGACACCGAACGGCAGGTGGCGCCGCGGCGCAGGTAGGTCTCGGAGACCGAGACGTGGCGCCCGGCGCGCACTCCCGGACGGACCGTCGAGCCGGAGACGATGTCGAGCTCGGCGTCCTCCTCCACGACGATGACGCTGTGCAGGTACTGCCGGGCCTGCGGGACCCCGAGCAGCGTGAACAGCTGCACGGGCAGCGACACCTTCGCGCCGGGGCGGACGTGGACGAAGTACCCGACCGGCGGCTCCGACCTGGCGGCGACCCGCCGGATGTCGTCGTTCGCGTCCGGGTCGATCAGGCCGAAGAACAGGTCCTGCACCCAGTCGTGACGCAGCAACGCATCCGCCAGGGGGAGCACCTCGACATCGGGATTCGGCTCGAGGACACGTGAGACGTCCTGATCGACGATCACGATCGTCCCTGCGTGTTCGGTCTCGCTGCCGTATCCGACCTTGCGCAACCGATCCTGAATGACAGGCTCGAGCGCGCCGTGGTGTTGAGTCACCACGCTCATGATTCGCTCCTCACTCCGGCGAGGCCGGCCAGCCTCGACGGCCGATATCCGTCGCGTTTGATTCTCTGGAATAGCGTGGACGGGTCACCGGATTCCTCGATGCGCCCGTCGATGAGTAGATGGCCGCGATGAGCGGCGATATGGTCGAGGATGTAACCGGTGTGCGTGATCACCATTCCGGCGACCGGGAATCCGCCCGCGGAGCGTTCACGCAGAATGCGGTCGATGCCCGCGCCGACGGCGGCGATGTGCTCCAGGTCCACGCCGCTCTCCGGCTCGTCGAACAGCGCCAGGGCGGGTCGCTGCAGGGTCAGCTTCAGCAGCTCCCAGCGCTTGATCTCGCCGCCGGAGAAGCCCACGTTGACCGCCCGATCGGCGAATCCGCGCAGGTCGAGCGGGTCGGCCGCCGCCGCCAGCCGCGAGGTCGCGCCGAGGGCGTCGGCGAACTCCCGAACGGTCACGCCGCTGAGGGCCGGCGGCCGCTGAAACGCCATTCCGACGCCGAGACGGGCCCGCTCGTCGACGTCGAGATCGTTGACCGGCGTGCCGCGGACGAGAATCTCGCCTTTCGTCACCCGAAAGGGCGGGAGTCCCGCGATAGCGGACAGCAGAGATGACTTTCCCGATCCATTCGGGCCGAACATGACGTGCACTTCGCCGGGCTCGATCCGCAGATTCACGTCGTGGCAGACGACCCTGGCGCCGACCGTCACCTCGACGTTACGCAATTCCAGATTTGCAGGTTTGCTCATTTTCTTATCACCACCTGCTACGACGCTAGTCTCGCTGCCGGTGGAATCAATATCTGCTATCTCACGTGCTCTGCCGCGCACGGTGGGCGGGTTCGTGCGGCCGGCGGCGGGGGATCGATCGCGATTCGATAGATGTTGTCGCCCAGCGGGTCCCGTCCGCCCGCCGGGTCCACCGTCCGGCGGCGAGACGGCCGCCGGGCCGATCGCGCCTCGTCGGCACCTTCCGTCGTGTGGAGACCCGCGGGAGTGTCCTGCCGGACGGGCGGATCTCACGCGTCCGGCAAACCGCACCCACCCCGACGGCAGCCGGTAGCGCCACCCGGTGCCCGGGTTGGGTAGCGTGAGGGGTGCTCTATACACAATGTCAGTGGAGGCTTCCCAAGCATGAGCACACGTGACGTCGTCGCACTGTCCGCCGTCCGGTCCGCGATCGGTTCGTTCGGCGGCGGTCTATCCGACCTCGAACCCGCCGAGCTCGCCGGCACGGTGATTAAGGAGGCCGTCGCCCGTTCGGGCGTGGAGGCCGACAAGTTCGGATATGTGACCGTCGGAAACACCATCCCAACCGAGTCCCGGTTCCCCTACGTCTCCCGGGTCGCCGCGATCCAGGGCGGCCTGCCGATGTCGTCGACCGCCATGTCGGTCAACCGCCTCTGCGGCTCGGCGATGCAGGCCATCGTGACCAGCGCCCAGCAGATCATGCTCGGCGACGTCGACTACGGTGTCGGCGGCGGCGTCGAGGTGATGAGCAAGGGCGGCTATCTCTCGCCGGCTCTGCGCAACGGTGCCCGCATGGGCGACAGCAAGATGCTGGACATGATGGTCGCCGCCCTCACCGACCCGTTCGGGGTCGGCCACATGGGCATCACCGCCGAGAACCTCGCCACCAAGTACGACATCAGCCGCGAGGAGCAGGACGCCTTCGCCGCCGAGTCGCACCGCCGGGCCGCGGCCGCCCGTGAGGCCGGCTACTTCAAGGAGCAGATCGTCCCGATCACCAAGCAGACCCGTAAGGGCGACGTGGTGATCGACACCGACGAGCACATCCGTCCGGACACCACCGCCGAGAAGCTGGCCAAGATGCGTCCGGCCTTCAAGAAGGACGGCTCCGTCACCGCCGGCAACGCCTCCGGCATCAACGACGGCGCGGCCTTCCTCGTCCTGGCCGACTCGGACACGGCCAGCAAGGAGAACCTCACCCCGGTCGCCCGGCTCGTCAGCTACGGCGTCGCCGGCGTGAGCAACGAGATCATGGGCTACGGCCCGGTGCCGGCCACCCAGCTCGCCCTGAGCAAGGCCGGCCTGGAGCTGGACGCGATGGACGTCATCGAGTCCAACGAGGCGTTCGCGGCACAGGCCCTCGCCGTCGCCAAGGGCCTCGGTCTCGACCCGGAGAAGACCAACCCCAACGGCGGCGCGATCGCGCTGGGCCACCCGATCGGCTGCTCGGGCGCGTTCATCGTGACCAAGCTGCTGCACGAGCTCCAGCGCACCGGTGGCAAGTACGGTCTGGCCACCATGTGCATCGGCGGCGGCCAGGGCATCGCCACCGTCTGGGAGCGGCTCTGATTCGCGGCTGAGCCGCTGAGCCCCACGCGATAGCCGACGTGGGGGAGAAGTGGCGATAAAACGGACCCACCGATTCGTCGGTGGGTCCGTTTTTCTGTTGTGTGACTTGCAAGTTGGCCGATATTGCTCAGGCTCCGTGCTTCCCTGCCGACAACTGAGCAGATGGGTACTGGCGCGTAGCCACCAGTCCTGCACGGGTATTCCGGAATCGAGCGGTGGAGGAGGTTGGCATTGTCGGAAGCGGTCGAAGCCTCCCTTCAGCGGCTGGATGCGACCTTTCGTCTGGGCGGTTCGCCCCGCCGGCAGGAACCCGCCTCGCACTGGCTGACCCGGCTCTACCTGCGGATGAGCACGCGCTGGCTGCTCGTGCTGTCGACGCTGCTCTGTGCCGCGGCGTCGGAGCTCACGGCGGTCGTCCTGCTCTGGTTCATGTTCGGCCGGGATGCCTTCTCCGATCCCATCTACTACCTGCTGGCCGCGGTGATTCCGGCAGTGGTCACTCCGCCGTTGTTTTTCTCAATTGTCCAATTAATACAATCCGTCCAGGCGGTTAGCGACAAATATCAGCGATTGGCCGCACATGACAGCCTTACCGGCGTCTTAAACCGTACCGGCCTTTTCGACCGGATCTCGGTCATTCCAACCCGGTGGACGGTCGCGCTCGCCGACCTCGACGACTTCAAATCGATCAACGACGAATGGGGTCACCACATGGGTGACCTGGCCCTGCGCGCGATCAGCGACCGGCTCACGGAGATGGCCGGCCCGGACGGGCTGGTCGCGCGGACCGGCGGTGACGAGTTCGCCGTGATCGTGCCGCGCAGCTCTTCGGTGCGGGTGCCGCCGCGGTTGCAGGTCGGCGTCGCCGGATACGTCTGGGCGCGGGCGAGCCTGGGCACGTTCACCGCCACGATGGACACCCCGATCGACGAGGCGCTGGTCGCCGCCGACGCGGCCATGTACGAGAACAAGCGCCGGCAGCTGGCCGAGCTGACCGGGCTCGACGGGAAGCGGCGCGTCGTCCACTTGGATCTTCCCGGCCAGGAGAGGGTCAAGCGACCCGATCTCAAGCGGCCCGACATCAAACGGATGGACTGGCCGAACCGTCCGCCGTACCCGCGGCGGGCCAGTTCTTAGTTCCTTCTCAACCGCCGTGGGCCCTCCAGGCCTCCGCGGAGTCGCCGTAGCGAGCGAGGACGTAGTCCCGCAATCGTTCGGACAATGAAGATAGAAGGTTCTTGGCGGGGTGCCTGGGGCTCCAGGCCGCGAAGAGGTGTACGCACAGGTATTCGGCGTCACCGTCGATCAACACGCCATGCAAGCCGAAGCGGCTGTCGTTGGAGACCACCGCGACCCCGCGTCCGGCGGCGGCCAATGCCTGCGCCACCGTGCCCGAGCTGGCCTCGACCAGGGCGTGCGGCGCCGCCCGCAGCCGCTCGATCGCCACGTCCAGCGCCTGCCGGGCCGAGAAGACCGGCGGCAGGGCGATCACCACCTCGGCCAGGAGGTCGGCGAGGCCGACCACCTCGGTCCGCGCCCAGGGATGCTCGGGCGGCACGTACGCCCACACCGGCAGCACCGCGATCGGCAGCACGCTCAGGGGCGGTCGCGGCCGGTGGTTGGTGATGACGATGTCGGCGCCCCGTTGCAGGGCTTCGGTGGCCTCCAGACCGTCCGAGGCGAAGACCTGCGGGGTCGGATCCTCCGGCTGCAGCGTGGCGATGAACGGCGCCACCACGTCCGTCAGGGTCGTCGTCGGCGCGGCCAGCGTGACCTGCGCGAGCCGTCCCTCGGCCTGCAGGCGGGCGCCGATCTGCAGCATCTGGGCACTGTTCAGCAGATCCCGGGCAAGCGGCACGAGAGCGCGACCGGCCGGCGACAGCGCCAGCCTGCCGGCGGAGCGCTCGAAGAGCTCGATGCCCAGTTCACGCTCCAGCAGCTGCAACTGGCGCGAGAGCGCCGGCTGGGTGACCCGCACCGCATCGGCCGCCGCTGTGACTGTCCCCTCGTCCACCACGGCCAGGAAGTAGCGGACGGTACGGAGTTCCACCCGTCGACCTTAGACCGCGCCTTCACCGCGCCGGTGGCGGCTCCGGGTCGGCTCCGTGTCCTCCTTCCGGGCCGCGTCGAGTGGCCGGTTGATGCTCCGGCATCCAACTGGCGGCCCAGTAGCCAGATATCGCCGGATGCTCGGGCTGTTACGTGGATGCTCGGCGGATGTCTGGCTGGATCTCGCGGCGGGACGGGCGGCTACCCGTCCTGGTCGGGTCTGGCCACGGTGTGTGGTTGTGGGGATGGCCCGGACCGGCGGTGACCACCTCGTTGGTCTACCGAGTGCCGACCAGCCGGGCCGGCGGGGGCCCCTACGACCTGGACGCCGCCGCGATCGCCACCTGGGGGCAGGTGGAGGCGCCGGCCGACGCGACCGCCGTGTTCGGCCCGGACGCCGCGATCGGCGACCCGACGGCGACCGCGACCGTACCCGGCCCGGGCGGGCACGCAGATCAGGAGATGCTCCGCCGTACCTGTTGTGGGATTTCGTTGGTAGCATGTTCCCATGGAAGCCGTTATCGATTCAGCGGGCCGGATTCTGCTGCCAAAGAAGCTGCGCGACGCGCTGGGTCTGACCCCGGGGGTGAAGGTGGATGTTTCTGCATACGGTGGGGCCGTGCAGATTACTCCAGGAGGCCGTACGGCGAGGCTCGAGCGTGAGGCGAGCGGTCGGCTCGTGTCCCGAGGAGGCACCCCTGTGACCGACGACGCGTTGTACGCCTTGATAGACGCCGGGCGCCGGTGAACGCGAAACCGCTCACCGCGGTGGATACGAGCGTTGCAGTCCCATTGGTAGTGGCCTCACATCCCAACCACGACGAGGTTGCCCGCTGGGCTGAAGGTCGCGAACTTCGGTTGAGTGGGCATGCATTGGTTGAGACTTACTCGGTCCTCACTCGGCTGCCTGGCGATGCGCGACTTGCGCCGGCCGACGCGGTGCTGCTGATCGACGAGAACTTCGGCCAGTCATTGCCGTTGCCCATTGAAGAGACACTGGGGGCCCATCGCGAACTGGCGAACAGGCAGATAGCAGGCGGCGCTACTTATGACGGTCTGGTCGCCATGGCGGCTCGTGCACACGGCGCGGTGCTGGCGACTCGAGATGCTCGCGCCCGGGCAACCTACGAAGCCATCGGGGTGGCCGTCGAAGTCGTCGCAGCTCACTGACCAATACGGCGTGCACACGCGCTTGGGGAGCAGTCTGCGACGTGCGCCGCGTCCGTGTACTGAGTACTCAGAGGGACTCTTCCGCGATCCGCGGCACCTGCGGCTGCTGTACAACCCGCTGCATCCTTCCTGGGGGAGCCGTTCCGCTGGGCTCTGCCCAGACTGAATATGCGGACACAGATTTGTGGTTGTTTATTGTGGCCGTAGGATGGTGTAATGGTTTCGCGATGGGCAGACTCGACCAGGAAGCACGCGCTACGTCATGCTGCACGCCACCTACACCGACGTTCTGGCCGGTGAGCCTCGTGACGATGGTCAGATCCGGTTGTTCATCGGCCCGCGACATGCGCAGGCACTGCCCCAGGATGAGGTGGAGATCCTCGTGCACGAGTTCCCGGCACACCCAGGGCGTGAATCGGTCATCTTCCATGTGCAGCCACTGAGCGCGAAGTTCCGCAGATATCGAGAGGAGCACCCGACGTCATGAGCGACGACACGATCGACTACGCCGCCCTGGAGGCGCGCCTGACCGACCCGGGCCAGCCTTTGCGCAGCGCCGGACAGGTCAGGACCGGCGCCGCGGCCGCGGCCGACGGACATGCCTTCCTGCTGCGTGAGTACGGCTCGGACGAGGCGATCGCCGCGGAGCTGCGCCGCGGCCGGCCCCGTATCGGGTCCGCGAAGCGCGGCCCGTCCCCCGCGGTGCGAGGGCGCCTGTCCGAGGCCGACTACGAGGCCTTCCAGCTCATCGCCGAGCAGACGGGCCGCAGCCAGAGCGATCTCGTCCGTGAGGCGGTCCACGAGCTGATCATGCGTTACCGCGCGGCCAGTTGAAGCCCGGTGTTGGGACCATCTACGGCGGAGGACAGCCGGTTGCGAACGGGTCTACGGCAAAGGCTGGACCCGCACCGACCACCTCGCCGCGGGTGACCAACTGCGCGGCGGCATCCTCAAGGCAAGCACATCAGCGAATCGGTCCTGTGTGAGACCCGGACACGAGCGGCGACGTCCGCGGGCAACGCCGGCCTCGAGGCGTGCGGGTACCCAACGACTCCACGATCTCCTCTCGCCCTACGTCCACGACCCGCCCGCGCGACCGAGCTCATCACTCAGGCCGCCGCCGACGGATTCCCTCGTGACACAGAGCGAGGCCAGTGGGGCAGGTCGCGTCCCTCACCATAAGTCGAAGGCATGGCGGGTATCCGTGGCGAGTATTGGACAGCATGGAAGGGCGGGGGACACGCTGTGCCCGTAACGTGTGCCTATACGCGTGCCCGTCACTCGCGGATTCTCGGATTTCGAAGGAGCAAGCCATGAGTCGATCCATCCCCCAGCGCCGTCACCTGGTGACCGACATCCCTGGCCCGCGCTCGCAGGAGCTGATGTCCCGGAAGGTCGGGGCGGTGGCGCAGGGCGTCGCCACGACGATGCCGGTCTTCGCGGCGCAGGCGGGGGGCGGCGTGGTGGTCGACGTGGACGGCAACAGCCTCATCGACCTCGGGTCCGGCATCGCGGTCACCACCATCGGCAACAGCGCGCCACGCGTGGTGGAGGCCGTGCAGGAGCAGGTCGAGGCGTTCACGCACACCTGCTTCATGGTGACCCCGTACGAGGGCTACGTCGCGGTGGCCGAACAGCTCAATAAGCTGACGCCGGGCACCTTCGAGAAGCGGACCGCGCTGTTCAACTCCGGTGCGGAGGCGGTGGAGAACGCGGTCAAGATCGCCCGGCTCTACACCGGCAAGCAGGCGGTGGTCGCCTTCGACCACGCCTACCACGGACGCACCAACCTCACGATGGCGCTGACCGCCAAGAACATGCCGTACAAGAGCGGCTTCGGCCCGTTCGCGCCCGAGGTCTACCGGGCGCCGCTGTCGTACCCGTTCCGCGACGCCAAGGAGATCGACGGCCAGGCGGCCGCCGCTCGGGCGCTGGACGTCGTCGACAAGCAGATCGGCGCCGACAACCTGGCCGCGATCATCATCGAGCCGATCCAGGGCGAGGGCGGTTTCATCGAGCCCGCCCCGGGCTTCCTGCCGGCCCTGCTGGAGTGGTGCCGCGCCAACGACGTGGTCTTCATCGCCGACGAGGTGCAGA
>JBDIAG010000125.1:0-9036 GCA_039812305.1 Actinomycetales bacterium
CGGTTCGCGGCCCGGAACCACGCCGTTCCAGCGGCGGACCGCCACCCCGGCCCGCACGCGGCCCTCCGCCGAGCCCTCCCGGCAGCCGGCCCGCGGGGAGGATCCGCCCACCGGCAGCCGCCCGGGTCCCGGTGCCTGGCTGCGGGCCTGGTGGTGGCGGTTCGCCTGGTGGGTCTGCGGTGGCCTGCGGGTGCTGGGTCACCGCCCGGACGGGCCGGCGATCGTGATCGCCAACCACCGCTCCCATGCCGACTCCGCCGCCCTGCTGGCAGCGATGCCCGCAGCCCGGGCACCGGTCTTCGCCGCCGCCGCCGACTACTGGTTCGGCCGCCGGTACCGGCGCTGGGCGGTGGCCGTGGCGATGCCCGCCCTGCCGGTCGCCCGCGCCGGGGCGAGCGCCTACCTCGACCTGCGGGCCGCCGCCGCCAGCGTCCTGGCGCAGGGCAGGGTCGTGGTCATCTATCCGGAGGGCACGCGCGGAAACGGGGCCGATCTCGGCCGCTTCCGAGCCGGCGCCGCCCGGCTCGCGCGGGATCTCGGAGTTCCGCTCGTCCCGGCCGCGATCGACGGCACCCAGCACGTGCTGCCCAAGAACGGCCGGCTGCGCCGGCACCCGGTGACGGTCCGCTTCGGCGAGGCGCTGCATGCGGAGCGGATCCCGGCCACCGCCGACGGGCTACGCGAAGTGGTGTCGGATCTGCTCGCGACGACCCGGGCACCGGAGCCGGGCCGGCTGTTCCGGGTCGTCGGCCGCTGGATGTCCGGGCCCCGTGCGGGCCTGCTGGCCTTCGCCTGGGGTCTGGCCGAGGCCTGGAGCTGGCTGGTGCTGCCGGCGCTCTACCTGCTGCTGTTCGCGGTCACCGCCCCGCACCGGGTGCTCCGCCAGGCCGCGTTCCTGGCCGCCGGGTCGGTCGCCGGCATCGTGACGCACGCCTGGCTGGCCGGTCACGGGGTGCAGCTGCCGCTCCCGCTGACCACCCCGGCGATGATCGACCGGGCGGCCCACGATCTGGCTCAGGGTCCCTGGGGCCTCCTGCATCAGCTCTTCAGCGGGATCCCGGTGAAGGTGTACGCCGCGCAGGCCGGGGCGCTGGACCCCGCCGGCCTCGCCCTCGCCGCGGTCGTGGAGCGCTTCGCCCGCATCCTCGGGACGGGCGCGATCCTGGCGGTCCTGGCGAGGTACGCCCAACCGTTCCTGCGCCGCCACTACCCGCTCTACCTGGTCGTCGTCCTGACCGGTTTCGCGGTCATCCTGCATCGCGTCCTGGCGGCCTGGTCCTGAGGGGAGGATCCCGCCCGACCGCACCCGCGTCCCGGCCGGCGCAAATAGGCCGTAGGACTACAACTTGTGATCCTGTCCGATCGGGTGTGGCTCGACGCTCAAGATCACACGAACGGGTCCCGATGTTTGGATCCATGCGGTGGGCCCACCTAAGATGGCTCCCGGCAGGTCTGACCTTCGTGTGGATCGTCGCCGGGCTGGCCGCCATCCCCTTCGGGGCTCTGCCCGACCAGGCCTGGATGGCCAACGAATGGGTGTACCACATCGCCGCCGTGGCGTGTGCCGCAGTCTGTCTGACGGCCGTGGGCGACCGGCGGCACCGCATCGGCTGGGTCCTGGTCTTCCTCGGCCTGATGTCCTGGGTCCTCGGGGATCTCTACTTCGTCGACCTGCCGCTGTCCGAGGCGTTGTCGCTGACAGCGGCCGACATCGGCTTTCTCGCGTTCTACCCCTTCGTCGGCGCGGGTATCGTCCTGCTGCGGGACGGGCCGCCCAGCACCGCCCGCTCGCAATGGGGCGTGCGGGCGCAGGTGACGCGAGTCATCGACGGAGCCGCCGTCGCCCTCGCGATCAGCTCGATGGCGGCCGTGGTGACGGTGGACAAGGTGACCGACGCCTATCGGGGCGACCCGCACGGTACGGTCGTCAACCTCGCCTACCCGGCCATCAGCTCGGTGCTGCTGAGCATGGTCGTCGTCATCCTGGCCATGCACGAGTGGGCCGCCCACCGGCATTGGTGGCTGCTGTCCGCGGGCATCGTGTCCTTCTGGGCGGCGGACACCGGGTTCGCCGTCGAGGCCGCCGAGGGCACCTACATCTCCGGACTGATCATCGACGCCGGCTGGCTCGCCACGTTCGCCTTCTTCAGCGCCGGCGTCGCCGTCCAGGCGACGCAGACCAAGCCGCAACGCGTCAGCGCCGGCTGGCGTCAGATCGTCGTGCCCAGCGTGTTCGCGCTGGTTGCCTTCGGCATCCTCGTGCAGACGGTCTTCGGAGGGCTCAATCACGTGGCGAGCGTGCTGGCCGCGTGCACGATGTTCGCCGTCCTCGTGCGGCAGGTGCTCACCCTCGTCGACCACCACCAGCTGATCGCCGCCGTCCGCCAGGAGGCGAGGACCGACGCCCTCACCGGGCTCGCCAACCGTCGCGCCCTCCTGGACGATCTGCAGGAACAGCTGGTGACGGCCAGGATCAATCCCTTCGCGCTGGCCATCTTCGACCTGGACGGCTTCAAGCGGTTCAACGATTCCTACGGCCACCCGGCCGGAGACAGTCTCCTGGCCCGCCGCGGGCGTGCTCTGCAGAACACGAGCGGCATCGAACGCGCCTACCGGCTCGGCGGCGACGAATACTGCGTCATCGTGCCCGCCGGAAAGGGCAAGGACTGGCAACGAGTCGTCCGGGCGTGCTCCCAGGCCCTCGTCGAAGAAGGTGCCGACTACCGCATCTCGAGTTCGTGGGGATGCGCCCTGGTGCCGGCCGAGGCGGAGACGATCAGCCTTGTCATGCAGAAGGCGGATCGCCGCATGTACGCGAACAAGGCCGAGCGACGAGCCCACGGCCGGGGCCTTCCGGCCCCCCGCATCGCCACCGAGCAGGAGACCACGGCCACCCCGAGCCACGGCTGAGCCACCGCACGCGGGGCCCGCGGCGCGGGCCGAGACCATCGCGGTCTACGGTGAGTGGCACCGGATCGTTCTCGGCAACACCTGCGAAGGAGCAGCCCCATGACAGTCATCGTGGTCGGCGCCGGTCTCGCCGGCGGCACCGCCGTCACCGAACTGCGCGAGCAGGGGTTCGACGGCAGGGTCGTCCTCTACGGCACGGAGAGTCATCTGCCCTACGAGCGTCCGCCGCTGTCGAAGGGGTTCCTCCTGGGCAACGACCCGCTGGAGAACGCCTTCGTCCACGATCGGGCGTGGTACGACGAGAACGACGTCGAACTGCGTCTCGGCACGACCGTGACCGCGCTCGACCCGGCGTCGCGCCAGGTGCGCACCGCCGACGGAGCCGAGCGGTACGACCAGCTGCTGATCGCGACCGGGTCGTCGCCGCGGCGCTTCCGGCTCGCGGACGAGGCCGGGGTCCCGGTCGCCTACCTGCGGACCATCGAAGACAGCCAGCGCCTCAAGGAGGCGTTCGTGCACGGTGCCCGGATCACCATCGTCGGCGCCGGCTGGATCGGGCTCGAGGTGGCCGCCGCGGCCCGCGCCCTCGGCGCCGACGTCACCGTCTACGACCAGGCCGATCTACCCCTCGTCGGCGTGCTCGGGCCCGAGGTGGCCGAGATCTTCGCGGCGCTGCACCGGTCGCACGGTGTCGACCTGCGGCTGGGCACGTCCGTTCAGGCCGAGCAACTCGAGGGTGCCGATCTGGTCGTGGTGGGCATCGGCGTCCAGCCGGAGACCGAGCTCGCCCGGGCCGCCGGCCTCGCGGTCGACAACGGCGTGCTGGTGGACGAGACCCTGCGCACCAGCGATCCGCAGATCTTCGCCGTCGGCGATCCGGCCAACCAGCACAATCCGCGTCTCGGCCGGCGCATCCGCGTGGAGCACTGGGACACCGCGATCGAGCAGGCCAAGGTCGCCGCCCGGAACATCGCCGGCGGCAACGAGACCTACGACCGCCTGCCGTACTTCTTCACCGACCAGTACGACCTGGGCATGGAGTATGTCGGCAGCGTGGGTCCCGACGGCTACGACCGGGTGGATCTGGAGGGCGACACCGATGCCGCCGCCGGTGGCGCCTTCCGCGCCTTCTGGGTCAAGGACGGCACGGTCGTCGCGGCGATGCACGCCAACGACTGGGACGCCTCCGACGCCATCCGGGAGAGCATCGGCACGAGCCGGTGAGTCCAGGTGTCTCGCGCCACCAGGTGTTCGCGCGTTGACCCGTTGTCGGCCGAACAGCCAGCGGTAGCCGGCTGCTCGACACATACCTGGTCGACCGGCTGCTCGACACATACCTGGTCGACGCGCACGCTATCCGTCGCCGCGGACCGCGGCCGCGAGCACGACCAGTTCACTCAGGGCCACATCCTTGGTGGCGGTGAGCAGGGTGATCGGCCCCTGGTCGGCCTGCTCCCGAAGGTGGGCCAGCGCCGCGGCGCTCTGCGTGGCGAGTTCGTGCTCGTAGCGGCGGCAGAACTCCTCGAACCGTGCCGGCTCGTGGCCGTACCACTTCCGCAGCTCGGTGGAGGGCGCCGCATCGCGATACCACTCGTCGAACCGGGCGTCGTCCTTGCGCAGTCCGCGCGGCCACAGCCGGTCGACGATGATCCGGCGCCCGTCGTCCGGGCCGCGTTCCTCGTAGACGCGCCCGACCCCGACCCGACGCGTCATCCCGACCGACGTCGGGGAGCGGGGATCTCGGCGACCGTCGCCTCACCGGAGCCGATCGGAGCGATCGCGCCGACCAGGCACGGCTCCTCGGTTCGCTGGGAGGCGGATCGCAGACCGGAGACGACCGCCACCAGGGTGATCATCAGGCCGCCCGCCAGAACACCCGAAAGAGCCGCCAGCACAGCGACAGTCGTTCCGGCCATGATGGCGACCATCCCTTCGCTCGACGTTCGAGGTGCAGCGGCCGGGGCGTAGGTCCGTGGCCAGCTGACTCCGTCAGCATGGCCGGTACCGCGCCCGGTTTCCATGTACTCAACATCGAATCTGACATAGGCGACATCACCCGACAGATGGTGACCAACCACCATGGGTCAGCTCTCCAGGCGTGCCACGCACGCGTCCGGCTCGGCGACGGCGTCGAGCCGCTCGACCGAGACCGAGGACCCCCACCCCTCCAGGGCGCCCTGCATGAGACCCAGATGGACGGTGCAGATGACCTGCGGGCGATCCACGGCGAGCTCGAGGAAAGGACAGTTGCGCAGTCTGATCTCCCCGGGCGGGGACCCCGGCGCGCGCCCCGGCGGCGTCGGAGGCGCCGTTCGCTCCGGTGCGAATCCGTACTCGTCGAGCAGGGCCAGGAGCCGGTCGACGGACCCGCCGCCGACGGCCACCGCCGTGCTGTGCCGACGACCCCAGGAGCGCCCGGCCTGGATCGCCCGGCGGTGGCCCTGCGGATCGTCGGCGAGGCTGTCGGCGAGCACCTCGGCCAGCATGCGGTACTCGCGCGGGCCGGCGGGATCCATCCCCCGGACAGATCGGAAGAGCTGCGGCGGACGTCCCTGCGAGCCACGGACGGAGGCGACCTTCTCGACCTGGCCGTGCTCGATCAAGGTCTCCAGATGGAACCGCACGGTGTTGGGATGCACGGCGAGCCGGTCGGCGATCTCGCTGATGGTCAGCGGCCCGGGCGCCTGCCTGAGCACCTCCAGCACCTGATCCCGGCGCCCCGCGGCCTGCCGGGTGCCCCGAACTCCTCGCGGCATCCCGGTCTCCCTACGCGACCCCGGCCTCGCCCTGCGGGGGAAGACTGGCGACCAGGGGTGCGTCCACGCCGATCGGCCCGAGTTTGGCCGCGCCGCCCGGGGAGCCCAACGGAGCGTCCGTGCCCGGCAGCGTCTCGGCGAAGAACGCCTCGTTGTCGCCCAGATAGGACTGCCATTCCTCGGGCAGATCGTCCTCGTAGTAGATCGCCTCCACCGGGCAGACCGGCTCGCAGGCCCCGCAGTCGACACACTCGTCCGGGTGGATGTACAACGAGCGCGAGCCCTCGTAGATACAGTCCACCGGGCACTCCTCCACGCAGGCACGATCCATCACGTCCACGCACGGCTGAGCGATCACATACGGCATGCCCCCAGTTTACTCAAGAGCACGTTGGAGAAAAGCTCGCCAGGGCCCCGGGTGAAGAGACTCACATGCCGGCCCAGTTCGCCGCCAGGGTGAGGCAGAACGGATGCCCCGCCGGATCCTTCATCACGATCCAGCCCTCCCCCGGCTGGGGTGAGGCCGTGGTGGCGCCGAGTTCGAGCATCGCCGCCTGGGCGGTCGCCAGGTCCTCGACCGCGAGGTCGAGGTGGAACTGCTTGATGCCGCTGGGGTCGGGCCACGCCGGCGCGGTCCACCCCTCCACCCGGCCGAAGCCGAGCCGTCGCTCGCCGTCCGTGACCATCCCGTAGTTCTCGTCCGCATACGACACCGTCCAGCCCAGCGCGGCCGCCCAGAACTGTGCCTCCGCCGTCGGGTCGGCGCAGTCGATCGTGGTCATCGCAAGTGTCGCGGGCGCTTTCGTCTCGCTCATGATGTGCTCCCTCCAGGTCCGGTGCTCCGTCGACATCGAGCTCCATCGTCATAGGCTGGACGGCGTGGCCGATAGCAGGAATGCGACAGTCGGACTGCCGTCGTCGCCGGGGCTGCTGCGGCCGGAGGAGTTCGCCCGCCGGGTCGTCTTCGACGAGGCCGAGCCGACTCCGGCGGCCGCACGCTGGGTGCAGCGGATCTGGTCGGTGACCTGGAACCTTCCGGCCGGCGCGGAGTACGTCAGTTCGGTGGTGCCCCACCCCTGCGTGTCGCTGACCGTCGAACGCGGGGACGGCCGGCGGACTGGTCGCAGCGGCGACGGCGTCTGGCTCACCGGCGTGATGACCCGGCGC
The DNA here is from genome assembly GCA_039812305.1 of Actinomycetales bacterium. GTDB lineage: Bacteria > Actinomycetota > Actinomycetes > Actinomycetales > CAWJMD01 > JBDIAG01. Next base: position 6,834 of record JBDIAG010000125.1, read on the forward strand.
TTCGACATGCATACCAGCGGCCGGGGCGGCGTGGTGGGCGTCAAGTTCCACGCCGGTGGGTTCACCGCCCTGACCGGCCGGTCGTCCCGGCAGCTGACCGATCAGGTGTTGCCGGCCACCGGGTTCCTCCCCTCGGCCGCCCGACTCGGCGACCTTCCCCTGCACGCCACCACCGCCCGGGACGCCCTGTGCGACTACGTGACGTCCCTCGGCGGCGGCGTGGACGAACGGTACGACCTGGTGCGATCGGTGCTCGACCTGCTCACCGACGAGCGCATCACCCGCGTCTCGCACCTGGCGGAGGCTTGCGGTCTGACCGAACGCACTCTGCAGCGCCTGCTGCGCGACTACGTGGGCGTCGGCCCGAAGTGGTTGCTGACGCGACAACGGCTGCACGACGCGGTGTCCCGGATCGACGCCGGTGACGCCGAGCCGCTCGCCGAGCTCGCCACCCGGTTGGGTTGGTACGACCAGAATCACTTCACCCGCGACTTCACCGACATCGTCGGCGTCACGCCGGCCGCCTACCGGGACCGCCGGGAGAGGACGGGTCGCACCTGAGGGCGCTCCGGCTCGGGAGGTGAAGCGCGGTCGCCTGGACGATCCGCTGGGAGACTGCTGAAGAAAGTCCGGTCGCGTTGTCGATCCGTGCCGCGCCCGCTCGACCTGTGGGTGAGAGGGTGGACGGAACACCCTCCTGACGAAGGAGCACACACACCATGGCCAAGTACATGCTCATCATGCGGCCCACCGACGACGCCGACTTCGACAGCGTGCCGTTCGACCAGGTCATCGACATCATGGGCCGGTTCAACGACGAGTTGATCCGGGCCGGCGTGCTGCTCGCGGCGGAGGGTCTCGACCCGTCCGAGAGCATCGTCGTCGACTTCACCGGCGACGAGGTCGTCGTCACCGACGGTCCCTACGGCGAGACGAAGGAACTCTTCGCCGGCTACTACATCCTCGACGTCGCCTCGCGGCAGGAGGCGGTCGAATGGGCCCGGCGGATGCCGCTGACGGACAACACGAAGGTCGAGATCCGCCGCGTCTCCACGATCGACGAGTTCCCGCAGGACAACGTGTGGATCGCCAAGGAGCGGGCCTGGCGCGAGGCGACCGGCCAGCTGTGAGTCAGGCGCGACGCACCCTCGATGCGGTGTGGCGGTCCGAATCCGCCCGCATCGTGGGTGCGCTCGCCCGATACACCGGCGATCTCGACCTGGCCGAGGATGTCGCCCAGGAGGCTCTCGCCGAGGCCCTGGTGGGTTGGGAGACCGGTGGCATCCCCGACAATCCCGCCGGCTGGCTCACCGCCGTGGGCCGGCGCCGGGCGATCGACGCGTTCCGGCGCCGCTCCGGCCGCGACGAGCGCTACGCCGCGTTGGCTCGCGATCTGGACGAGACGACCCCCGGGGCGGACGCCCTGTTCGACCCGGACGCGATCGAGGACGACGTCCTCGCGCTGATGTTCACCGCCTGCCATCCGGTTCTCGCCAAGGAGGCCCGGATCGCTCTCACGCTGAGGGTGGTCAGCGGTCTGACCACCGACGAGATCGCCAAGGCGTTCCTGGTGCCGGTGGCCACCGTGCAGGCCCGCATCACCCGGGCGAAGAAGACCCTTGCCGCGGCGGGCGTCCCGTTCTCGGTGCCGGCGCCGGACGAGCGGGCCGAGCGTCGCGGATCGGTGCTCAGTGTCATCTATCTGGTCTTCACCGAAGGATCGTCGGCGACCGCGGGCGACTCGTGGATCCGCACCGACCTGGCCCGCGAGGCGATCCGGCTGGCCAGGGTGCTCTCCCGGCTCGCCCCGGAGCCGGACGTGTTCAGCCTGCTGGCGCTTCTCGAGCTGACGGCCGCCCGCTTCCCGGCTCGTCTCGACGCCGCCGGGCGTCCGGTACTGCTGGAGGATCAGGATCGCAGCCGGTGGGATCAGTCGGCGATCCGGCGTGGGCGGGCGGCCCTGGCCCGCGCGGTCGCCGCCGGGCGTGGGCTCGGCCCCTACGGACTGCAGGCCGCCATCGCCGAGCGGCACGCCGTGGCTCCCAGTGTCGCCGAGACCGACTGGGAGCGGATCGTGCTGCTGTACGAGGCCCTCGGCCAGGTGGCGCCGTCCCCGATCGTCGAACTCAATCGCGCTGTCGCCGTGTCGATGTCATCCGGGCCGGCGGCCGGATTGACCGTCGTCGACGAGATCGCGGCCACC
>JBDIAG010000126.1:0-8971 GCA_039812305.1 Actinomycetales bacterium
GTCCGGGCGGACGAGCACGGCCGAGGCGTTGACGGCGTCGTGGCCCTCGCGGAAGACCACCGCGGTGATCGGCACCGCCTCACCGGCGCTGGCCCGGGTCGGGAACCGCCCGCCGTCGACGATCGGCATCACCTGCATGACCGGAATCCGGCCGAGGCGGCGGGTCGCCGTGGCGGCGGCCGACTGATCCAGCCGGAGCCGGCCGATATCGCCTGCGTGCCTTCCCAGTTGGCCGGCGTGCCGGGTGAGTTCAGCGGCGAACTGCGCGACTTTGCGGGCGGCGTCGCCGAGTTGGCCGGACAGGTCGGTGTTCGCGGTCGTGGGTGCGTCCTTTGTCACGTGGGTCACGTTATCGAGACGGGCGCGGCAGGTGCGCGATGCGCCCGCGTGAGTCGGGTGTTCTCCGGCCCACGTCCCGGCGTCACTCGATCGACGTCGACACGGGTGCGGCGGCCGCGCCGTCCGCGGCGGCGTCGTCCGAGCCGTCGTCGCGCGGGGAGAAGGCCACCAGGATGAGCACGCCGACCAGGATCGCGATCGCCACCAGGAAGCAGATGATCGCGGTTCGGGGGCGGGGACGCCACGGCGGTGGTCGATAGGGCTTGTTCACCGTCGTACACATCCCGTCTCATCGGCGCTTCGAACCAGGAGTCCGGGAACACAGTACTGCCGGCGTGGACGGACGCCGCGGACCGCCGGGCTCAGGTGTCCGCGCTCGACTCCTCGCCGGCGTGGACGGCTCGGTCGCCGGATCGGACCAGGTGGAGGTAGGACATGTGCCGTTCGTACTGATCCAGGACGTCGCCGACGAGCTGGTCGTGGCTGTAGCCGTTGACCGAGTAGCCCTGAGTGCCTTCGGCCAGATGCACCTCGGTGCGGTAGTAGTGCTCGGCCGAGATCCGGTTGACGGCGAACGTCGGCGCTCGGCTGGCCCGTGGCTCGAGTCGATAGATGAACGACGGTTCCTCGCCCAGATCGGTCTCCAGTTCGATGCCCGGCAACCCGTGGGCGGGTCTGCTCTCCCGCACGGTGCTGGGCAGGCCGTTCTCGTTGAGCACGGCGGCGACCTCCTCCAGCGCCGGTCGCCCGACCTCCTCGAGGAACTCCTCGACGTCGCGCCGGCCGGGATAGGTGATGCTGCGCCGCAGCCGCTGGGACAGGCTGAGCCGGCTCGAATCGGTGTGGCCGCGCCCGGCGGAGATCGCCGACGGCAGGGAGAACCGCATGCTGTCGGACTTGTAGGCCTCCCGGCGCAACGACTTGTAGAGCCCGACGGCCACCAGAGCGATGACGATCGAGAACGGCAGTCCCATCACGATGGTCGCCCCGGTCAGGATGCTCAGCCAGTTCTCGCCACCGGCGAACATCATCGCGATGGTGAGGACGCCGATCGCGACCGACCAGAAGATCCGCATCGGGACGGAGCAGTCGGCCATCGGGTGCGACAGGCGGGAAGTGAAGTTCCCGAGCACGAGCGCGCCCGAGTCGGCCGAGGTGACGTAGTAAAGGAAACCGGTCAGGGTGGCGATCGCGACGACCAGGCCGGCCGCGGGATAGCCCTCCAGGAAGGCGTAGAAGCCACGCTCGAACTGGTTCGCGGTCGTCTCGCCGAACGCCGCGTCGCCGGCCCGGATGCGGGAGATCGCGCTGTTGCCGAAGATCGAGACCCACATCAGGATGAAGCTGAACGGGATCACCAGCACGCCCACCAGGAATTGGCGGATGGTACGGCCCCGGGAGATCCGGGCGAGGAACAGCCCGACGAACGGCGCCCAGGCGACCCACCAGGCCCAGAAGAAGAGCGTCCACAGGCTCTTCCACGCCGTGACGTCCCCGCTGGCCAGTTCCTCGTAGGCCATCGTGTCCATGCTCAGCCCCGCGTAGCCGGTGATGAAGTCACCGACGTTCATCACCAGCGAGTTGAGCAGGAAGCCCGTCTTGTCGAGGAACAGGACGTAGAGCATCAGCGCCACCGAGAGCAGCACGTTGAGCTCGGACAGCCGGCGAATGCCCTTGTCGACACCGGAGACCGCGGAGATCGTGCCGAGCATCACCGACACGACGACCAGCCCCAGTTGCGCCGCTCGCCCCTCGGCGATGCCGAACAGGTGGGTCAGCCCGACGTTGAGCAGCGCGATGCTGATGCCCAGTGAGGTCGCGATGCCGAAGATCGTGCCCAGCACGGCGGCGAGGTCGATCGAATCGCCCAGTCTGCCCTTGAGTCGCCTGCCGAAGATGGGATAGAGAGCCGACCGGATCGACAGCGGCAGCCCGTGCCGGAAGGAGAAGTAGCCGAGCGCCATACCCATGACGCCGTACATCGCCCACCCGCTGATGCCGTAGTGGAAGAGCGTCCAGGTCACGGCCTGTCTGGCGGCCTCGACGGTCTCACCGTCGCCGGTCGGCGGCGCGAGATACTGCGCGACCGGTTCGGCGACGGAGTAGAACATCAGGTCCGCGCCGATTCCGGCGGCGAAGAGCATTGCCGTCCAGGTGAACATGTTGTACTCCGGCCGGGATTCCTCCGGCCCGAGCCGGTAGCGGCCGAATCTGGAGAGGCAGATGAACAGCACGAAGAACACCAGAGCGGCGGCGAGCAGGAAGTACCACCAGCCGAATGCGGCGGTGATCCAGGCGACCAGCTGACCCAGACCCGCACTCATCGCGTCCGGGGCGATCAGCGTGAAGATCGTGATCGCGGCGACGACCCCGGCGGAGCCCAGGAACACGAACCAGTTGACTCCGGATGGCTTCAGTTCACTGGCATCGAGGTCGTCCGCGGGTTTTCCCAGGAGTGAGTCGGCGTCCGAGTGGGGGCGTTGATCAACCTCGGCCATCGCTACCCTCTTTCGAGACTCTGGGTGCCCATTTCTTCCAGGCGTTCATACTCTGTCACTCGACCTATGCGCTGAACCAGACGATATGGACGGGGATGCGGCATCGTTGCGAGGATCTCCCGGCGGATACAGCGGCATTCCTTCGCCGTGCCGGTAGAACGGCACGTCGGTGAGCGGGGCCAGGACGGTGTTGCCCGTGATGAGGTCGGCGGCCCTCTCCGCCACCATCATCACCGGCGCGTAGATATTGCCGTTGGTGACGTAGGGGAAGACCGAGGCGTCGACCACGCGCAGGCCCTCGGTGCCGTGCACCCGCATCGTCCGTGGGTCCACGACGCTCATCTCGTCGGTGCCCATCTTGGCCGTGCACGAGGGGTGCAGCGCGGTCTCGGCGTCCTTGGCGACCCAGTCCAGAATCTCCTGGTCGGTCTCCACCCGTGGCCCGGGCGAGATCTCGCCGGCGCTGAATGCCTGGAACGCCGGCTGGCCGAGGATGTCCCGGGCGGCGCGGATCATCTCGATCCATTCCCGGCGGTCGTTCTCCGTCGACAGGTAGTTGAACTGCAGCGCGGGGTGTTCCAGCGGGTCGGTCGAGCGGATCTTGAGGTGACCGCGGACATCGGAGTACATCGGGCCGATGTGCACCTGGTAGCCGTGCTGGGCGGCCGATTTGGAGCCGTCGTAGCGAACCGCGATCGGGAGGAAGTGGAACATCAGGTTGGGGTAGGTGACGCGGTCGTTGCTGCGGATGAAGCCGCCGGCCTCGAAATGGTTCGAGGCGCCGACGCCGGAACGGAGGAAGAGCCACTCGGCTCCGATCCGCGGTGCCTTCCAATAGTTGAACCAGGGCCCGATGGAGACCGGCTGTTTGCACTCGTGCTGGATGTAGACCTCGAGGTGGTCCTGCATGTTCTCGCCGACTCCGGGCAGGTTCACCACCGGATCGATACCGAGTGACTGCAATTCCGCGGAGTTGCCGATGCCGGCCAGTTGGAGCAGCTGCGGCGAGTTGAAAGCGCCGCCGCAGAGGATGACCTCGCCGGCCCGGACGTCCTGATGCAGGCGACCGGCGCGGAGGTACTCGACGCCGACCGCCCGGTTGCCCTGCATCCGCAGCCCGGTCACCTGGGAGAGGGTGTGGATGGTGAGGTTCTTCCGGTCGCGAACCGGGTGCAGGTAGGCGCGGGCCGCACTGAGGCGGCGTCCCCGGTACACGTTGCGATCGAAGGCGGCGAAGCCCTCCTGCCGGTAGCCGTTGACGTCGTCCGTCAGGGGATGCCCGGCCTCCTGGACGGCCTGGAAGAACGCGCCGAAGAGCGGTGTGGTGGCCGGCCCGCGAGTGAGCGTCAGCGGCCCGGAGCCACCGCGCCAGGCGTCGGCACCGGCCAGACAGGTCTCCATCCGCTTGAAGTACGGCAGGACGTGCGCGTAGTCCCATTGCTCCATACCGGGGTCGCCGGCCCAGCGCTCGTAGTCCAGGGGGTTGCCGCGTTGGAAGATCATGCCGTTGATCGAACTGGAGCCGCCGAGCACCTTGCCGCGGGCGTGGTAGACCCGACGGCCGTTCATGTACGGCTCCGGCTCCGACTCGTACTTCCAGTCGTAGAACCGGCTGCCGATCGGGAACGGCAGGGCCGCGGGCATGTGGATGAGCGGATCCATGCGGAAGTCGCTGCGGCCGGCTTCCAGGACGAGAACCGACGTTCCCGGGTCGGCACTGAGCCGGTTGGCCAGTGCCGACCCGGCGGAGCCGCCGCCCACGATCACATAGTCGAACTTGTCGGTCATGGTCGACTCACTCCTCGGTCTCGGTGCCGAACCAGCCCGACGGCGCGGGTCGATGGTTGTGCCAGATGTGCTTGGTCTCGCGATATTCCTCGAGGCCGGCCAGTCCCAGTTCGCGGCCGATCCCGCTCTGCTTGAAGCCGCCCCACTCCGCCTGCGGGACGTAGGGGTGGTAGTCGTTGATCCAGACGGTGCCGTGTCGCAGCCGGGCGGCGACCCGTTCGGCGCGCCCGGCGTTCTCGGTCCAGACCGCCCCGGCCAGCCCGTAGACGGTGTCGTTGGCGAGCCGGACGGCCCGGTCCTCCGCCTCGTCCCGGGTGCTGCCGGAGAAGGTCTCGACGGTCATCACCGGGCCGAAGGACTCGTCCTGGACGCAGGACATCGCACTGGTGCAGCGATCGAGGATCGTCGGCGGGTAGTAGTAGCCGCCCCGCAGCTCGGACGCCTCCGGTCGCGCGCCGCCGACCCGCAGCACCGCGCCGTCGGCGATCCCCGCGGCGACGTACGCCTCGACCTTGTCCCGGTGGGCGGCGCTGATCAACGGACCGGCCTCGGCGGCGGGATCGTCCGGGCCGCCCAGCCGGATCCGACCGGCGCGCCGGACCAGCTCGTCCACGAACTCGTCGTGGATCGACTCCTCGACGATGAGCCGGGTGCCGGCCGAGCAGACCTGCCCGGAGTCGAGGAACACCGCGGTGAGCGCGTTGTCCAGCGCCGCCTCGCGATCGGCGTCGGCGAACACGATGTTCGGGTTCTTGCCGCCGAGTTCCAGGGCGATCCGCTTCACCGTCGGCGCGGCGGCCGCCATGATCGCGCGACCGGTCGCCAGGCCGCCGGTGAAGGAGACCAGGTCGACGTCCGGGTCGCCGGTCAGCGCCGGCCCGACCCGGGCCCCGGCGCCGAGGACGAGGTTGGCGACACCCGCGGGCAGCCCGAGCTCGTCGAGCGCGCGCACCAGCCAGATGGCGGTGGACGGCGTCAGCTCGCTGGGCTTGAGCACGAAGGTGTTGCCGGTGGCCAGGGCCGGCGCGACCTTCCACGAGGTCTGCAGCAGCGGGAAGTTCCACGGGGTGATGAGGGTGCAGACCCCGACGGGTTCGTGCACGACCCGGCTGGAGACGTCCGGTCGGCCGGGGTCGACGACGCGGCCGGCGTCGGCGCCGGCGAGGCTGGCGAAGTGCCGGAACACCGAGATGACGTCGTCCATGTCGATGCGCGCCTCGACCAGGCGTTTCCCGGTGTCGAGCGCTTCCAGCCGGGCGACGTCCTCCTTCTCGGCGGCGAGCCGATCGGCGACGGCGAACAGCAGCGCCGCGCGCTGCGGTGCGTCGGTGCTCGGCCAGGCCCCGTCGTCGAACGCCCGCCGGGCCGCCCGCACTGCCGCCAGGGCGTCCTCGGCGGTGGCTTCGGGCACCGTCGCGACCAGGGAACCGTCGGCGGGGCAACGGATGTCGCGCGTGCCGCCGTCCGCGGCAGGCGTCCACTGACCATCGATGAACAGAGCTGTCATCAGGCTCCCTACGAGTTGTCGTCGATGCCACGAACTCGAGGGCCGAGCGTGACACGAGGCGGGGCCGGCTGCGAAGGAATCAGTCGATAACACTCGCGCTCTACGTCGGGGAGTCAAGCAGAAGCCTGAAGATAAAGCAATAACCTATGAAGTCAGAGTTTTCCGGCGATGGAGCGGGGCATTCGTGCTAGCTTGCCGTGTGTCTTCCGCGCCCATCGAGAATCCGATGGATTCCTCGTCCATCGGGTTGCTGGCGATGCTGCGGCCCGGAGATGTCTCCGGATCCACCTTGGCCAGCCAGGTGGCGTCCCAGCTCGATGCCGCGATTGCGATGGGCTTCCTCACCGAGGGTACGCGGCTACCCAGCGAACCGGAATTGGCTGCGGCGCTGGGGGTCTCACAGGTGACTCTGCGTTCAGCCCTGGCCACGCTGCGAACCAGGGGGCTGATCGCCACCGTCCGCGGGCGGGGTGGCGGCAGCGTGGTGCGCGGCCGGACCGAACCGGTCGAGTCAGCCGTGCGTCAGCGGCTGCTGGCCACCGGCGCCGAAGAACTGCGCGATCTCGGGGATCTGTACACCGCGGTGGCGTCGGCGGCCGCCGGACTCGCCGCCGATCGTGCCGATCAGAACGACCTCCGCGGCCTCGACGAACTGGCGTGCCTGGTGGCGCGGACGCAGACGTCGAATGAGCTCTGGCGGGTGGGCAGCCGATTTCAGCTGATGGTGGGCCTCGCATCGCAGTCGAGCAGACTCGCGACCGCGATCCTGCGGATTCAGATCGACCTGGCCGGGTTGAGATCGAGCCTCATCGACCATGCGTCACTGTCGTCGATGTCGGTGCATCAGCGGATCGTCGATGCCATTCGTCTGGGGGACGAGCACGCCGCGGCGACCGCCGCCGCCCGGCAGTGTGCCGGCGAGATCCAGGCGCTCGTCAACTGTCGCCTCCAGCTCCTGCTCGAGGACTAGCCTCCTCGAGGACTAGCCTCAATGCTGCGCAGTTACACGTACTGGGCACAGTCTCGCGCACTTGCACGCACCTCGCGAGAGCCGGTTCTCGGATCTACGGCGATGGACCGGAGCTGCATGTCCTGCACCGCCTCGGCGTCGTTGAGCGGCAGTGCCCAGCCGCCGCGGGTGAATCCGGGGTCCATCTCCTGGTTGTTGCCGCCGCCGGCCTGGCCGACGCCGTCGAGGGTGACCTGCAGGCTGATGGTGAGTTTCATGACGAGGGTGTCTCTCCTTCGTGATCCGTTGCGCGGGTGTCGTAGTCGAGGATCACGGCTCCGGTGTCCATCGTCCGGGACGAGACCAGACGTAGGTTGGTGCCCAGGCCGCCGTCGCGGAAGATCGAGCGGCCGGCACCGGCGATTCGCGGCATGATGAGCAGGCGGTAGTGATCGACCAGGCCGGTCTTCACGAGTGCTGCCACTGAGGAGATGCCTCCCACAGCGACGATCTCGCCATCGAACCCGCGCTTCACCCGGCGCACGGCCTCGTGGATCGGGCCGCGCTCGATCGTGGTGTTCCAGGCTGCATCGGTGAGGGTTTCCGAGAGGACCGCCTTTGGCAGGGCATTCATCGTGCGAGCGAACGCGCGGTAGTCCTCGGAACTGCGCGCGTCATCGGCCGCGGTCGGCCAGTAGCCCGCGTTGAACTCGAACGCGGTGCGCCCATAGAGGAGCATCTGGCCCTCGTGCGCGTTCGCACCGGACCAGTACCGCTGCATGTCGTCGGACCAGGCGGGAGCGATGAGCGCGCCGTCCGTATTCTCGGTGAAGCCGTCGATGGTCATGAACATCGCGACAGTAAGGGTTCCCATCATGTTGCTCCTTCTCAGGCGGTGGTGACGGTCATGCGCGTCGCGCGTCCTGGCCGGCGTCCTTCACGAGGCAGTCCCCTACCTTCAACTCTTTCCACAGGGCCCGGTCGACCCGGATCTTCTCCGTGGCGCCGGTGTCGGTCTGAACAGTGACCTGCCGGTAGAGGTTTGAGCCGTCCAGCAGCTCCCGCGACTTCTTGACCACCGTGCCGGCCCAAGCGCCGTCGTTTCCCATGCGATTTCCCTTCGTTGTTCGGACACACGAAGATTATCAACGATAAGCATGCTTGATGGTAGGTGTTCTGTGAAGGTCAACGGTCTGGGCCCCGGCTTGTGCGCGGCTTGCGGAGAATCGCGGCGCCGAGCACCGTGAACCAGATGACGTTGAGGGCCCCGATGGAGGCCGTCGAGCCCCAGCCGTTGGCGGCGTAGAACCGGGCGGCATCCATCCCGAAGAACAGCGAGGGCACCAGCGCGAGGTTGAGCACGGCGAGGACCACGCTGCCGGCGAGCAGACGGCTGGAGAACAGCCGTCGGGCGTTCGGAGCGGTGGCGAGGCCGATCAGGAAGACGGCGACCAGCGCCCGTGCGATCGGTCCGTGCAGCAGCGCCATGGCGGCAGCGAGCGGGCCGTCGACCGTGGGGTCCAGACCAGCGTGGGGATGCTGCAGCGCGGTGCCGACCTCCAGTGACGCAGCGACGAGGGTGACGGTGACGTAGAGACGCAGAGCGGCAACCGAGAGCTCACCGGCCAGGCCGGCGTCGCCGCCCGCGCCGCGCAGCAGTCTGCCGAGACCGATCGCGAAGGCCAAGAAGGAGGTGAAAGTGGCGAGCGTGATCAGATTGCGCGCAAGGACGTTCGAGGCGGGCGGTGGCCCGGAGTAGACGAAATACAGCCCGACCATGATCAGGGAGAGGAGCCCGCCACCGACAGCGGCCCACCCCGTCACGCGGCGCTCGACAGCCGTCGGCCCCGTCCTCGTGGTCATCGGCCCTCCTCGTGATGGAGGCCTGGT
>JBDIAG010000127.1:0-8947 GCA_039812305.1 Actinomycetales bacterium
CGCGTCCAGCACGTCGCGAACACCGTGGAGACCGCGCTGGGCGTGACCCTCGACCCGGAGAGCCCGGACTATGCGCGTTTCATCGTGCACGTGCAGTTCCTGTTGCAGCGCCTGGTCTCCGATTCGATGCTGACCAGCACCGACAGTTCGTTCTTCGAGTTCGCCAAGCGCTCCTACGCCCGATCGTTCGGGATCGCCGAGAAGGTCAAGGACTACGTCCGCGAGGCGACCGGCTCGCAGCTGACCGACGAGGAGGTGCTGTACCTCACCGTCCACGTCGAGCGCCTGGCGCAGCTGGTCGACCGTGGTCCTTCTCACGGCTCTGGTCCGGCTCACGGCACGGTGGTAACCTGACCGCTGCGGGACAACCCCGCGGACACTCTGGATTGTTACCGCGCGAGCGGGCAAAACCTGAACCCCAGCCGTCGACCGACGGCACCGGGTTCAGGTTTTTTTGTTGCCCGACAGCGCTTCCGGAGATCCAAGGAACGAGGCCGCGGTGTGGCGGCGAAAGGAAGGCTGATCCCGATGGCGGATCACGCGAAGATTGCCGCGGGCGTGCTCGCGGCAGTCGGTGGCGAGGAGAACGTGCAGTCGCTCGTGCACTGCATGACACGCCTGCGCTTCGTCCTGAAGGACGACTCGAAGGCGGACAGGGCGGCGGTGAAGGCCGTACCCGGTGTCCTGACGATCGCCGAGGCTGGCGGCCAGCTGCAGGTCGTCATCGGCAACGATGTCCCCGAGGTGTTCGCCGAGATCGGCAAGATCTCGAAGTTCGGGCCCGGGGCTTCGTCCGCGCCGGAGAAGGACGAGGGCCCGAAGGGCAACCTGTTCAACCGTTTCATCAAGATGATCTCGGCCCTCTTCACGCCCGTCCTGTGGGCGCTGGCCGGAACCGGGTTGCTCAAGGCGTTCGTCACGGCGACCGTCACCTTCGGCTGGCTGAACCCCGAGTCGTCGACCTACGTGGTGCTGCTCTCCCTGTCCGACGCGGTGATCAACTTCCTGCCGATGGCGTTGGCCATCACGGCGGCCAGGTACTTCAAGGCCTCCGAGTTCACCTCGTTCGCCATCGCCGGGGCGCTGGTGTACCCGGCGGCCGTGGCGCTGACCGGCACCGACGGGCTGACCTTCTTCGGCATCCCGTTCACCATGGTCAACTACGTCTCCAGCGTCATCCCGATCATCATCGCCGTGTGGCTGCAGAGCTATATGGAGCGCTTCCTCTACGCGAGTCTCCCGGCCGCGGTCCGTCGCTTCCTGACGCCGATGATCGTCCTCGTCATCCTGGTTCCGCTCGTCTTCGTCGTCATCGGCCCGATCTCCAGCCTGCTCAGTGGCTGGCTCGCCGGCGGCCTCAGCTGGGTGTTCGACGTCGTGCCGTGGCTCGGCGGCGCGATCATGGGCGGTCTCTGGCAGGTGTTCGTGATCTTCGGCCTGCACTGGGGCTTCGTCCCGATCATGACCCTCGAACTCGCCGAGACCGGCCGGCTCACGCTCGCCGGCCCGCTGTTCGCGGCCGTGCTCGCCCAGGCCGCTGCGGTTGCCGGAGTGTGGGTGCGTACCCGTAACAAGAACCTGCGCTCCCTGGCCGCGCCGGCGACACTGTCCGGCTTCCTCGCCGGCATCACCGAGCCCGCGATCTACGGCATCAACCTGCCGCTGAAGCGGCCGTTCGTCTACGGCATCATCGGCGGTGTCATCGGGGGCGCGATCGTGTCCGCGGGTGGCGTGTACTCCAACGCGTTCGTCATCCCGGGCGGGCTCTCGCTGACGGCGACCTTCGGCAACGGCAGCATGGTCATGCTCGCGATCGGGATCGCCGCCGCGATCCTCATCTCGTTCCTGCTCACGGTGATCCTCGGCTTCAAGGACCCGGTCGAGGAGGACCAGGAGCAGGCACCGGCCGAGGCCGAGGCTGCTCCGGCGGCCAGCGACGTCTCGGTCCTGAGCCCGATGGACGGCACCGCCATCCCGTTGAGTGAGGTTCCGGACGCGGCGTTCTCCAGCGGCGCCCTCGGCCAGGGTGTGGCCATCCAGCCCCGCTCCGGCGCGGTGTACGCGCCGTTCGACGGGGTCGTGGTCGCGGCGTTCCCGACCAAGCACGCGCTCGGCCTGCGCAGCCCGGACGGTGCCGAGCTGCTGATCCACATCGGCATCGACACGGTGAAGCTCGGCGGCGAGCACTTCGACCTCAAGGTCACCGCCGGCCAGGAGGTCAAGGCGGGCGACCTGCTCGTCGAGTTCGACACCGCGGGTATCGAGGCCGCCGGCTACAGCCTGGCGACGCCGATCCTCATCACCAACGCGAAGCGCTTCCCGTCGGTCGAGGCCGTGGCCGCCGGACCGATCGAACACGGCGAGCCTCTCTTCACCGCGGTGTCGGTCGACTCCGCCGCCGTCGCCAAGTAGCCCGACCAGCGAAGGACAAGGAGAACCAGGCAATGACCACCGCATTCCCCGACGGCTTCCTCTGGGGCGGCGCGACCGCCGCCAACCAGGTGGAGGGCGCGTACGACGAGGGCGGCAAGGGCCTGTCGGTGCAGGACGTGATGCCCCGCGGCATCGCCGCGCCACGGACGGCCGAGCCCACTCCGGACAACCTCAAGCACGTGGCCGTCGACCACTATCACCGCTACGCCGAGGACGTCGCGCTCTTCGCCGAGATGGGCTTCAAGGTGTATCGCTTCTCGATCGCCTGGAGCCGGATCTTCCCGAACGGCAACGACGAACAGCCCAACGAGGAAGGCCTGGCGTTCTACGACCGGCTGCTCGACGAGCTGGAGAGGCACGGCATCGAGCCGCTGGTGACGATCTCGCACTACGAGACGCCACTGCACCTCGCCGACGAGTACAACGGCTGGACCAGCCGTGAGCTGATCGGCTTCTACGAGCGCTACGCCCGCCTCCTGTTCGAGCGTTACGGCTCGCGGGTGAAGTACTGGCTGACCTTCAACGAGATCAACTCGCTGCTGCATGCGCCGCTGATGTCCGGCGGGATCAACACCCCGAAGGAGGAGTTGTCCAAGCAGGAGCTCTACCAGGCCGCCCACCACGAGCTGGTGGCCTCGGCGCGGGCCACCCGCATCGGCCGCGAGCTGCTGCCGCAGGCGCAGATCGGCTGCATGATCCTGGCGATGCCGACCTACCCGCTGACCCCGGACCCGGCCGACGTGCTGGCGGCGCGGCACACCGAGAACGGCAACTTCGTCTACGGCGATGTCCATGTCCGCGGGCAGTACCCGGGCTACTTCCTGCGGGAGCTGCGCGAGCAGGGGATCGAACTGGAGATCACCGACTCCGACCGTGAGGACCTCACCAACACCGTCGATTTCATCTCGTTCAGCTACTACATGAGTGTCTGCGACACGGCCGACCCCGCCAAGAAGGTGGCCGGCAAGGGCAACATCATGGGCGGCGTGCCGAACCCGACGCTGCAGGCGAGCGAGTGGGGCTGGCAGATCGACCCGGTCGGGCTGCGGATCGTGCTCAACCAGTTCTGGGACCGGTGGCAGAAGCCGCTGTTCATCGTGGAGAACGGGCTGGGCGCCAAGGACGAGCTGGTCGAGGTCGACGGCGTCAAGACCGTCGTCGACGACTACCGGATCTCGTACCTGAACGACCACCTGGTGCAGGTGGGCGAGGCCATCGAGGACGGCGTCGACGTTCTCGGCTACACGTCCTGGGGCTGCATCGACCTGGTGAGCGCGTCCACGGCGCAGCTCAGCAAGCGGTACGGCTTCATCTACGTCGACCGCAACGACGACGGATCGGGGACCCTCGACCGGTACAAGAAGAAGTCGTTCGACTGGTACGCCGAGGTGATCCGTACGAACGGTGGCAGTCTCACGGCCTGACCGGGCACTCCGGTGCGGCGACGCCGAGCCTCGTCGAGGTGTCCCGCGACCGGCGGTCTGACCTGAAACCGCACGAGCCGGCAGGTGGTATCGCGTCCTCCGCGGTACCACCTGCCTGGCGTCCGGCCGCAACGCTTTCCGTAGCTTCCCGAAGGTTCGAAGGAGAGAGTCCCCGTCCATGAGTACGACATCGCCGACTCGTCGTCGCGCAGTCTTCCTCGACGTCGACGGCACGATTCTGCAGGACGGCACGTTCATTCCGCCGTCGGCGATCGACGCCATCCACGCGGCTCGCGCGAACGGGCACCTGATGTTCCTCAGCACCGGCCGCGGGATGGCCGAGCTGTATGGCGAGGTGCTCGAGATCGGCTTCGACGGGGCGGTCAGCAACGGTGGGGGTTTCGCCACGGTCGGGGACGAGATCGTCGTGGCGAGGTTGATGCCGGCCGAGACGGTGGCCCGGCTGGAGGAGTACTTCACGGCTCGCGGGATCCACTGGTACCTGCAGTCCTTCGACGGTCTCTTTGCCAGCCCGGAGCTGCGCGGCCTCATGCAGGGCTACCTCGAGCACGACCGCGCCCGGCACGTGGAGCGGGCGCGGGCGGCCGGCGTGCACCCGGACGAGATCGAATTCTTCAGTCTCGCGATGAAGGTGTTCGACGAACCGGAGCGACTGGATCGCGCGGCGATCGCCAAGGCGGTCTTCCTCGGCAACGACGTCGAGACGATCGAGGCGGCCCTGGCGGATCTCGGCGGCGAGTTCGCGGTGGTCGGCGGCACGATCCCGGTGCCGTTCGGTGCTTCCGGCGAGGTGACCCTGGCCGGGGTGAACAAGGGCGCCACGATCCTCGACCTGCTCGCGCATCTCGGCATCGACCCCGCCGATGCGATCGCCGTCGGCGACAACTGGAACGACGTCGAGATGTTCGAGGTCTGTGGGCTCTCGATCGCCATGGGCAACGCCGTGCCCGGAGTGCAGGCGCTGGCCGATCAGGTGACCACGCCCATCGACGACGACGGAATCCGAAACGCCTTCCTGCGCAACGGCCTTCTCTGAGGCGATCGCCGCGGAGGGCTCGGATGGTCAGCGGCACCGGACGTGGCCCACGATTCGCGGCCACCTGGTGAATCTTCGGACCGGTTCGCGCAGACCGGATTACATCGCAGCCAGAGCGGCCACTCCGCCGACGATCAACGCGAGGAGTTTGACCACCTCCAGGGCGACGTAGGCCAGGTGGGCTTGCGACCGCGGTGCGTCGCCACCGGCGAGCACCAGATTCGAGCGACGGGTGAGACGGGGACGGACCGCCGCCAGCTGCACGGCCAGGGCGGCGACGGCCACCATGAGAGGGACGACCACGATCGGTGGCGGTCCGGACAGGACCACGGCCAGCACCACGACGGCGGCCATCGCCGTCTCGAGCAGGTTGATCACCCGGAAGACCAGCCGGCCGATGCCCAGCCCGATGGCCAGCGTCACCCCGGGAGCCCGGAACTTCAGCGGCGCCTCGATGAACGAGATCCCCACGACCACACCGATCCAGACGAACGTGACCGCGATCGCCACACTCATGCCCTCGTCTCCTCCTCGGCGACCCGCCGACTACCGGCGTGCGGGCCGCGTCCCCGAGTTTATCCGAGGGTGATTTGGAGAAAGGCGGACGCGAGGTGCCTTCAGGACGGGGTGCGGAACCCGCGGAAGGTCACCGAGCGCCGGGGCTCGAATCCGAGCCGCCGGTAGAGGGCGATCGCGCCGGCGTTGTCGGTGCCGACGTGCAGGAAGGGACGTTCGCCGCGGGCGAGGATCCGGGCCGCCACCGCCTGGACGACCTGCGCCGCATACCCGCGGTGCCTGACCTCCGGGGCCGTGCAGACGGCACTGATCTCCGTCCAGCCGGGTGGACGCAGCCGTTCGCCGGCCATCGCGACCAGCCGACCTCGCTCGCGGAGGCCGACGTAGGTGCCGAGGTCGATCGTGCGCGGCCAGAACGGGCCGGGCTGGGCCCGCTCGGCCAGGGCGAGCATCTCGGGCACGTCCACCGCGCTCAGCTCGACCAGCTCCTCACCGGTCGGGGCGCACGCGACCCGGCCGGGCGTCCCGATGAACTGGATGCCCTCCATCGTGAAGACGGGGTCCCAGTCGGGTGGGGGCGAAGCGGGGGAACTGAAGAGGTCGGCGAACCCGCCCGGGCCGAGCAGGCGGGCCAGGTCACTCCAGTCCTCGGGCCGATGCTCGACCGGCACCGCCACGAAGGTGGCCGTACTTTCCGGGTAGGCGAGAGCCCGGCCGGCCCGGCGCGCCAGCCGGGCATGTTGGCCGCGCAGCGACTCGCCGACGGGATCGTCCAGGACCGTGTCGGACCTCATGCCGGCTCGTAACCTCATGCGAGCAGCCCGGTCTCGAAGCCGTGACTGCGGGTCTGATGGTCGTTGAGGTGAGTGGCGAAGGCGACCCAGTCGCCGCGCCGGGCGTCGTCGAGAAGGGCGCGGTGCTCGGTGAGGACCGGAACCGGGTCGCCCGCGATCCGCGCCGAACTGCGGACGATCGAGAGGTGCTGCTGATCCTGGAGCCGGTCGTAGATCGACAGCATGACCGTGTTCGCGGACATCTCGACGAACATGCGATGGAACCGCATCGCGAGGATGGTGAAGCGGGGGAAGTCCCCGTCGGCCAGTGCCCGTTCCTGCTGCGCGACGTTCTCGGCCAGCTGGGGCGCGAGCCGCTCCCGCCGTTCCGGGGTGCTGCGTCGGATGCCGGCGGATTCCAGGGCGTGCCGGACCTCCGCGGCCTCACGAACCTCCTGTTCGGTGAGCTCGCGCACGAGGGCGCCACGCTGGGGGTAGATCGTGACCAGTCCCTCGTCCTGCAGGCGGGTGAGGGCCGCCCGGATCGGCGTCCGGCTCATCGACAGTGTCGCCGCCAACTCGTTCTCGCTCAGCATCGCGCCCGGCGGAAGGGCGCCCTGCAGGATCCGATCCCGAATGGACGCGTGGGCCCGGTCTGCAGCGCCGCCCGACTGACGGGCCATCGGTCCTCCTTCGTGCCGGCGACTGGCGTCGCCATGGCTCAGGACGTACTCTGGGATACAAGTAGGATACAAGACGTCGGCACACCTGTCGCGCACCGGGTCGGGTGGCGCGCTGAGCCCAGGAGAACCCCCATGTCCCAACCCACCGGACCCGGTGTGCCCACGCCGTCGAACGGCACGGGTGTGCCGACGCCGTCGAACGGCATCGAGACATCCGGGCACGAGCAGGTCACCGAGTTGGAGCGAGCCGGCGTGCAACGCCGGACCTTGATCGTCGTCGCGGTCGGGCAGGTGCTCGGCGGGGCGGGGCTGGCGGCCGGCGTCACGGTCGGCGCACTGCTGGCGCAGGACATGCTGGGCACCGACAGCCTCGCCGGCCTCCCGACCGCGCTGTTCACCTTGGGATCGGCGCTCGCCGCGTATCTCGTCGGCAGCTTCAGCCAGCGAGCGGGCCGCCGGATCGGACTCGGTCTGGGCTTCGCCACCGGGGGTCTCGGCGCCGTGGGGGTGGTGATCGCCGCGGCCACCGGCAGCGTGCCGTTGCTGTTCGTCGCGCTCTTCGTCTACGGCGCGGGATCGGCCACCAATCTGCAGGCCCGGTACGCCGGCACCGACCTGGCCGAGCCGAGCGCGCGGGGCAAGGCAGTCAGTGTCGCGCTCGTCTCGACCACGCTGGGCGCCGTGGCCGGGCCGAACCTGGTGGGTCCGCTCGGACGCATGGCGCTGGCTCTGGGTCTGCCGGCACTCTCCGGACCGTTCCTGCTCGCCGCCGTCGCCTATGTCGCGGCCGGTGCCGCGCTGTTCGTCCTGCTGCGCCCGGACCCGCTCCTGCTCGCGCGCCGTCTCGAACTCCAGGCGGTGGCCGCCGCGGGGGCCGCAAAGACGGATCCCGGTGTGGCCGGCATCCTCCGGCCCGGCCGGGGAGCCTACGTCGGTGCCACCATCATGGTGCTGACCCAGATCTCGATGGTCGCGATCATGACCATGACTCCGGTGCACATGCGCCACCACCATCACGGTCTGGCCGAGGTGGGCCTGGTGATCGGGCTGCACATCGCCGCGATGTATCTGCCGTCCCCGCTCACCGGGCTCCTCGTCGACCGGATCGGCCGAACCGCGACGGCCGGCGGCTCGGGCGTCGTGCTCCTCGCGGCGGGGGTGACGGCGGCGGTGGCGCCGGGCGATTCCCTGGCTGGGATCATCCTCGCTCTCGTGCTGCTCGGATTCGGCTGGAACCTGGGCCTCATCTCCGGCACCGCCCTCGTCGTCGACGCCACCGAACCCGCGATCCGGCCGCGTACCCAGGGGGCCATCGACGTGCTCGTCGCCCTGGCCGGCGCGGGCGGCGGGGTGCTCTCCGGTGTCGTCGTCGCGGCCAGCAGCTACGCCACCCTGGGCTTGGCGGGCGGTCTGCTCGCCCTGGCCCTGGTGCCGGCCCTGAAGTGGGCCGCGCCCTCGAAGGTGACTCCGGCGTCCGGTGGGTGATTCGCCTCACCGGTCGTGCCGGCCCTGAAGTGGGCCGCGCCCTCCAAGGTGACTCCGGCGTCCGGTGGGTGATTCGCCTCACCGGTGCGGGGGGTCGCCCGCTCGCTGGTGGTCGATGGCGTCAGGACACCGTCCCGACAGACCTACCCGGTCGACGCTCGATCGACCAGGTGTTCGCGCGTTGACCGGTTGTCGGCCGAGCAGCCAGCGATCGCCGGCCGCTCGACACATACCTGGTCAACGCGCGAACAAGCGGCTGCTCGACACCGGACCCGGCGCGTGGTCCGGCCAGAACCTGACGGGACGACCAAGCACTGGCGTACCGAGAGACGAGGATCAGGCGAAGGCCGTGATGGCTGCGTGGCTGTGGCGGTCCAGAACCTCGGTGGCTCGCGCCAGAAGGACCGTGGCACCGGCAAGGAGGCCGGAGCCCACCTGCAGCCATCGGGCGAACCGGTCGCCGTTCATCGAGGTCGCCTGCAGTCGCGGCAGGGTGTGGCGGTCGTCGTCGACGGTCGCGGCCATCGGCACGCTCGTGCAGGCGGCGTCGACACCGAGTTCGCGCACCGCCGCGAG
>JBDIAG010000128.1:0-8917 GCA_039812305.1 Actinomycetales bacterium
CACCAGCACGTCCAGAGCGGCCATCGCCGTCGACTCGGCGCCGGAGTCCGCGGCGGCCCAGTGCGGGTCGAGTGGATTGACGCCGAGCACGTCGGTCATCCGAACCACCTCGGCGACCGCGCGCGCGGCGACGGCCCGGTCGCCGGCGTCGAGGGCCGCATTGCCCTGCCGGACGGTGTCGTGCACGACGGCGAGCGCCCCGGCGACGTTGAGGTCGTCGTCCATGGCCGCCCGGAAGGCCGGCGGGAACGCAACCGGAGCCTCCGCCTCGAGGCCGGACCGGCCCGCCCGACGGACGAAACCCGCGATCCGTTCGTACGCGGTGGCCGCCTCGGACAGGGCACCCGGGTGGTATTCGAGATTGCTGCGGTACTGGGCCGAACCCAGCCAATAGCGCAGGACCACGGCGGGCACCTCGGCCAGCAGATTCGACACCACCAGCGAATTGCCGAGGGATTTGCTCATCTTCTCGCCGCTGGTGGTGACCCAGCCGTTGTGCACCCAGTACCGGGCGAATCCATAGCCCGCCGCGTGGCTCTGCGCCTGTTCGTTCTCGTGATGCGGAAAGCGCAGATCGATGCCGCCGCCGTGGATGTCGAAGGTGTCACCCAGGTACTTGTGCGCCATGGCCGAGCATTCCAGGTGCCAGCCGGGCCGTCCCTGACCCCAGGGCGTCGGCCACGACGCGACCTCTCCGGGCTTGATGCCTTTCCACAGAGCGAAGTCCCGCGGATCGCGCTTGCCACGCGGATCGGCGTCCTCCGCGGGGGCCATGTCCTCGACCTTCTGGCGCGTCAGCGAGCCGTACTCGGGCAGCGAGCGGACGTCGAAATAGACGTCACCCGATTCGTCCGCGGCCGGGTAGGCGTGGTCGAGGTCGATCAGCCGCTGCATCAGCGTGATCATCTCCGGCACATGGCCGGTCGCCCGCGGTTCATAGCTGGGTCGAAGCAGACCGAGCGCGTCGTAGGCGTCGGTGAACTCGCGCTCGAAGCGCATCGCCCATGCCCACCACGGCCAGCCGGCCTCGGCGGACTTGGCGAGGATCTTGTCGTCGATGTCGGTGACATTGCGGATGAGCGTCACCTGGTAGCCGTGCCCCTCGGCCAGCCAGCGCCACAGTTGGTCGTAGGCGACTGCCGAACGGATATGACCGATATGCGGTGAGCCCTGCACCGTGGCCCCACACACGTAGATGCCGACCCTGCCCTCGACCAGGGGCACGAAGTCCCGGACCGTTCTCGAGGCGGTGTCGTAGAGGCGCAATGTCACTGCAACAGGCTACCGAGCCCGCGACACCCTTCGGACCGCACTTTCGGCGGCCGGCCGGCCGGGACCGGGAGCCTGCACCGCCAGAGGCGGACTCATCGGTCCATCGCACCAATAAGCCGGGTCGGACCAATAATGGGATTCCAACCCAACATGCGCAAATCGCTCAGGTCTCCTAGCCTGGACCGGTCCGACGTTCGTACGCTCAGCGGAAGGAACAGATCGTGCGCAGAACGATCGTCGCCGCGGCGGTTGCCCTCGGGATGACGCTGGTCGGCGTCGCCCCCAGCCAGGCCGTCGACGACGTCAACACCAAGAAGTTGCGGCAGGCCGTGTCGGTCGCCGGAATCCTCAAACACGAGAGGGCCTTTCAGTCCATCGCCAACGCCAACGACGGCACCCGGGCGAGTGGGCTGCCCGGCTTCGAGGCGTCCAAGGACTACGTGGTCCAGCAGTTGCGCCGGGCCGGCTACACGGTGGACGTGCAGGAGTTCACCTTCCCCTTCTACCGCGACCTGGCGGCGCCGACCGTCAGCCAGCTCACGCCGGACCAGACCGACTACGAGACGGCGACGCTGCAGTACTCCGGCAGCGGCGACGTGAGCGGCCCGGTGGTGCCGGCGAGCAACACCGTGATCCCGCCCACACCAGAGCCGAGCAGCACCAGCGGTTGTGCGCCGGCGGACTTCCCGGCCAACCCGGCGGCGAACTCGATCGCGCTGATACAGCGAGGCACCTGCAACTTCGAGGACAAGGCACGCAACGCCAAAGCCGCCGGCTACGCGGCCGTGGTGATCTTCAACGAGGGCAACCCGGACCGTACGGATCTCTTCGCGGGCGCGCTGACCACCCCCGGCGCCGACCTGGAGCCGATCGGAATCCCGGTGGTCGCGCTCAGCTACGCCGACGGTGCGGCCCTGTACCAGGCCGCGGCGGCCGGCGGCGCAACGGCCCGGGTGACCACCTCGACCGAGGTCGACGGCGACCGCACCACCTACAACGTGCTGGCCAGCACTCCGAAGGGCAAGCAGCCCGGACGAGTCGTGGTCGGCGCCCACCTGGACTCCGTGGTGGCCGGGCCCGGAATCAACGACAACGGCTCCGGAGCCGCGACGATCCTCGAGACGGCCGTGCAGATGAGCAAGCTCGGCTATAACAAGCGGCTGCAGCACCAGGTGACATTCGCCTTCTGGGGCGCGGAGGAGCTCGGCCTGCTCGGCTCCCAGCACTACGTGGACAACCTCACGCAGGACCAGAAGTCGAAGATCTACGCGAACCTCAACTTCGACATGCTCGGCTCGCCGAACTACGTGCGGTTCGTCTATGACGGGGACGGCTCGGCCGGTGGGGCGGCCGGTCCACCCGGCTCGGCCGAGATCGAGGGCATCTTCACCGACTACTTCGACGACGCCGGCCTGGCCAGCGCGCCGACCGCCTTCGACGGACGGTCGGACTACGGGCCGTTCATCGCCGAGGGCATCCCCGCCGGCGGACTGTTCTCCGGCGCGGAGGACCTGAAGACGGCGGAGGAGGCGCAGGTCTACGGCGGCACGGCCGGCAAGGCCTACGACTCCTGCTACCACCTGGCCTGTGACGACATCACCAACCTGAACAGCCAGGCGCTGTTCGAGCTGGGCGACGCCGCCGCGCACGCCACGCTGACCCTGGCGTTGTCGAAGACCGGCCTCTTCCCGGACGGTTCCTCCGGCGCCTACTCGATGAACAAGGTCGCCGCGGCCCAGTCCGACTACCGCGGCCCCTGGGCCGTCCGGTAGCTCTCCGGGAGCCAGCATCGAGGGGTCGCAACACGCCCCGGAAACGCCATTCCGACGGCGTGTTGCGACCCCTCGACCTGTGAGTCCGGTCAGCCCAGACGGACGGCGGCGCCGGTGCGGCGCGACTGTTCGGCGGCGTCCGCCAGCACCAGGGCGGCCCGGCCGTCCGCGAAGGACGGGGACGGGCTCGTCCCGTTCTCGACCGAGGTGATGAAGTGGTCGAACTCGGCGCGGTACGCCGGGGTGTACCGGTCGAGGAAGAAGTTGAGGTACGGCGCCGCCGACTCGGTGGCGACCGCGTCGCTGCGGCGCACCGAGGTGGGCAGCAGGTTGGCGGCGGTCAGCATCGCCTCGGCGCCGAACGCCTCCAGCCGCTGGTCGTAGCCGAAGGAGCAGCGCCGGCTGTTGGTGATCTGACAGATCGCACCGGTCTCACCGCGGAGCAGCACCATCGCCGAGTCGACGTCGCCGGCCTCGCGGATCTCGTCCGAGATGAGGTTGGCGCCCAGGGCCTGCACCTCGACGACCTCGCCGAGGAAGAACCGGGCCATGTCGAAGTCGTGGATCATCATGTCGCGGAAGAGGCCGCCCGAGGCTGCCACGTAGGCGGCCGGCGGCGGCGCCGGGTCCCGGCTGATGATGATCAGCTGCTCGAGACCACCGATCTCGCCGGCGGCGACCCGGGCCCTGATGTCGGCGAAGCTGGGGTCGAAGCGCCGGTTGAAGGCCACCATCACGGTCGGATCGAGCGGGCCGATCTCGGCCCAGCACTCGTCCACCCGCGTCAGGTCCAGGTCGATCGGCTTCTCGCACATCACCGCCTTGCCCGCCTTGACCGCCCGGGTCATCAGGTCGACGTGGGTGGGGGTGGCCGAGCAGACCAGGACGGCGTCGACGCCGTCGACCGCCAGGGCCTCCTCCACATCGGTCAGCGCCCGGGCACCGTGCTGCCCGGCGAGGTTGGCGGCGGCATCGCCGAAGGGGTCACAGATCCAGGCGAGCTCAGCTCGCGGATGCGCCGAGACGGAGGATGCGTGCACCGCACCGATCCGACCGGCACCGAAGATTCCGACTCGCATACGGCGCTCCTTCGCGTCTGAGAGCCCGGCCGGCCCGAGTGCCGTTCCGGGTGCGTTCCGGGGCCTCGTCCCGGCGGTCGACATGTTGTCACATCAAAGCTGCCGGCGGTGCGCGCTCTCCGCGGATTGAACGGACTTTGACAGTGCCCGCTTCTCCTATAATGTTCATCTAATCGGTCGGCATTACCGTCTTGGAGAACGCATGAGAAAGCTCGTCCTGCTCGCCCTCGTGGGCTTCGGAGCACAACTCGTCGACGGCAGTCTGGGCATGGCCTACGGCGTCACGTCGACCAGCCTGCTGTTGTTGATCGGAACGAATCCGGCCGCCGCCTCGGCCACCGTGCACCTGGCGGAGATCGGCACGACCCTCATCTCCGGCGCCTCGCACTGGAAGTTCGGCAACGTCGACTGGAAGGTGGTCGCCAAGATCGGCATCCCCGGCGCGGTCGGCGCCGGCCTGGGCGCGACGGTGCTGGCCAACCTCGACACCACGGTGGCGAAGCCGGTGATGAGCCTGATCCTGCTCTCGCTGGGCGTCTACGTCCTGCTGCGCTTCACGCTGCGCGGCCTGCGGACGGACCGGCTCGGCCGGCCGCTGCGCAAGCGCTTCCTCTCCCCGCTCGGCCTGGTCGCCGGCTTCGTGGACGCGACCGGCGGCGGTGGGTGGGGCCCGGTGGGCACCCCGGCCATCCTGGCCAGCGGCCAGCTCGAGCCGCGCAAGGTGATCGGTTCGATCGACACCAGCGAGTTCCTCGTCTCGGTCGCGGCCAGCGTCGCCTTCCTCGTCGCGCTCGGCAGCCAGGGCATCAACATGGCCTGGGTGCTCGGCCTGCTGATCGGCGGCGCGCTGGCCGCCCCGCTGGCCGCGTGGCTGGTGCGGCACATCCCGCCGCGGGTGCTCGGCTCCGCCGTCGGCGGCGTCATCATCCTGACCAACGTCCGCACCCTTCTGCACAGCGACTGGATCGGGGCCAGCGGTGCGACGCTGTGGTTCGCCTACGCGGTGATCGTGGCGGTCTGGGTGGCCGCGGTCACCTACTCGGTGCGCGCCTACCTGGCCGAGTCCCGCACCCCGCTGGACCGGGCACCCCAGGTCGAGCGGACGCCGACCGCCTGACCGGGACGACCGCCTGACTGGGACCGCCTGACCGGGACGGCACCCAGCACGACACCCGAACGGGGCGGCGGGCCTTTGTGGCCGCCGCCCCGTCT
Organism: Actinomycetales bacterium; assembly: GCA_039812305.1. GTDB lineage: Bacteria > Actinomycetota > Actinomycetes > Actinomycetales > CAWJMD01 > JBDIAG01. The sequence continues at coordinate 5,336 of JBDIAG010000128.1, forward strand.
TCGTGTCCCGGAAGCACGGGCCACACGAGCAGGTTCGCGGCGTCCGAGTCCGGGCGTGGACACTCGAACAACCCCTGTCACGACCCGCGGAACGACTCCCCCAGCACGGAAGGCGGCGATCGTTTCCGCAGCATGCAGGCGGCTTTCCACAGCGGGTCGGGCGACGGATAGAGTGCGGACCGTCGGCCCGGCAATGCAGCAGCGGAGGATCTGATGGCCCAGACGGTGAAGGGCGTAATCGCGCGCAACTCAGGCGCGCCGGTGGAAATCACGGACGTGGTCGTCCCCGACCCGGGGCCGGGTGAAGCCGTCGTGAAGGTGCAGGCCTGCGGGGTCTGCCACACCGACCTCCACTACCGCAACGGCGGCATCAGCGACGACTTCCCGTTCCTGCTGGGGCACGAGGCGGCCGGCGTCGTCGAGTCGATCGGCGAGGGTGTCGAGAACGTCCAGCCCGGCGACTTCGTGATCCTCAACTGGCGTGCGGTCTGCGGCAACTGCCGGGCATGCCTGCGCGGCAAGCCCTGGTACTGCTTCGCCACCCACAACGCCTCCCAGCCGATGACCCTCACCGACGGCACCGAGCTCTCGCCGGCGCTCGGCATCGGCGCCTTCGTCGAGAAGACCCTGGTGCACTCGGGTCAGTGCACGATCGTCGACTCCACCGCCTCGCCCGCCGCCGCCGGCCTGCTCGGCTGCGGTGTGATGGCCGGCTTCGGCGCGGCCGTCAACACCGGCGGCGTCGGTCGGGGCGACTCGATCGCGGTGATCGGCTGCGGGGGCGTCGGCAACGCGGCGATCGCCGGGGCCAAGGTGGCCGGCGCGACGAAGATCATCGCCGTCGACATCGACGACCGGAAGCTGGAGTGGGCCAGGCAGTTCGGCGCCACCCACACCGTGAACTCGAAGAGCTCCGACGCGGTCGAGGCGGTCCGCGAGCTGACCGGCGGCAACGGCGCCGACGTCGTCGTCGAGGCGATCGGCCGTCCGGAGACCTACGAGCAGGCCTTCTACATGCGTGACCTGGCCGGCACCGTCGTCCTGGTCGGCGTGCCCACCCCGCAGATGACGATCGAACTGCCGCTGCTGGAGATCTTCGGCCGCGGTGGCTCGCTGAAGTCCTCCTGGTACGGCGACTGCCTGCCCTCGCGCGACTTCCCGATGCTGATCGACCTCTACCAGCAGGGCCGCTTCGACCTCGACGCCTTCGTCACCGAGAAGATCGGTCTGGACGAGATCGAGTCCGCCTTCGAGAAGATGCACCACGGGGACGTGCTGCGCTCGGTCGTGGAGTTCCCCTCGTGAGCGCCCGAATCGAGCACCTGGTCACCTCCGGGACGTTCAGCCTCGACGGCGGCACCTGGGACGTCGACAACAACGTCTGGATCATCGGGGACGACTCGTCCTGCGTGGTGATCGACGCCGCGCACGACGCCACGGCGATCCAGGAGGCGGTCGGCGACCGGACGCTGCACGCGATCCTGTGCACGCACGCCCACAACGACCACATCGACGCAGCTCGGGAACTCGCCACAGCGACCGGCGCGCCGATCCTGCTGCACCCGGAGGACCGGGTGCTCTGGGATCAGCACTACCCGGACTTCCCGCCGGACAAGTCGCTGGCCGACGGCGACGTGATCCGGGTGGCCGGCGTGGACCTGCACGTCCTGCACACGCCCGGGCACGCGCCGGGCGCGGTCTGCTACTACGCCCCGGCCCTGTCGACGGTGTTCACCGGCGACACCCTGTTCCAGGGTGGCCCGGGAGCCACCGGCCGGTCATACTCGAGCTTCGAGACCATCATCGACTCGCTGAAGGCCAAGGTCCTGGCGCTGCCGCCGGAGACCGCGGTGCTCACCGGGCACGGAGACTCCACCAGCGTCGGGCAGGAGGCCCCGCACCTGCAGGAGTGGATCGACCGCGGACACTGATCCCGCGAGCGCCGACTCCGGGCCCGAGTTCCGCCCCGAAGGCCACCCAGGCGAAGCCGAGACGGACGTCCGCTTCGACGACGGAGGTATGACATGCGACAGCTGCCTCATATCCCCCGGGGTGGCCTTCGGGATTTCTCACCGGTGGACATCCTCGGGGCACGCCGTCCACCCGCGCCCCCGGAACAGCCGCCACGGCCGCGGGGAGGTGCGGACCTCGTCGTCAGATGCGTCCTCTACGTCGAGGGCGAACCACACGAGGTGGACGACATCCCGTCCGCCCTCGACCGGGCCCGGTCCCGCGGGGGCTTTCTGTGGGTGGGCTTCTGGGAGCCGACCGAGGAGGAGTTCGCGCACATCGCCCGGCAGTTCGATCTGCCGCCGCTGGCGGTGGAGGACGCGGTCGGGGCCCATCAGCGGCCCAAGCTGGAGAAGTACGGGCCGGACCTGCTGTTCGCGGTGATCAAGCCGGTGCGATACCTCGATCACGACGAGGTGGTCGACATCGCCGAGCTGGCGGTGTTCGTCGGAGATCACTTCGTGGTGACGGTGCGGCACGGCAACACCGACGTCCCGACCCAGGCCCGCGCCGCCCTGGAGGCCGACCCGCACCGGATGGCGCCCGGCCGTGGAGCGGTGCTGCACGAGCTGCTGGACCGCACGGTCGACCAGTACCTCGAGGTGATCGAAGCGATCGAGGTCGACGTCGACGAGATCGAGGAGCTGGTGTTCGGCGGTGACGAGGCCGACCACTCCAAGCGCATCTACAAGCTCAAGCGCGAGGTCCTGGAGTTCCGCCGGGCCGCCGCCCCACTGGTCACGGCCCTGCAGGAGCTGGTCGAGAAGCCCCACCCCGGCCTCTCCGAGGATCACCGGCTGCTGTTCCGCGACGTCCTCGACCACGCCCTCCGCGTGACGGACTCGATCGAGTCCTCCAACGCGGTGCTCACCGACGTACTGCAGGCCGAACTCGCCCAGGTCAGCGTCCGCCAGAACGCGGTGGCCAGCCAGCAGAACGCGGACATGCGCAAGATCTCGGCCTGGGCCGCGATCGGTCTGGTGCCGACCGCCCTCGCCGGCATCTACGGGATGAACTTCGACAACATGCCCGAACTGCACTGGCACTACGGGTACTTTATCCTCCTCGGCGTGATGGCCACGGTCTGCGTCGGGCTGTACGGGATGTTCCGGCGCAACCGCTGGCTCTAGGGTCGGTGGTCCCGCCGGGAACTGCCCCCCGGCGCCCACGGCCCAGCGGCCAGACCGTGATCGCCGCACACATTCCGATACCGAGCATGATCGTCAGGCTGGTCCACGCGGTCATATTTCGCGGTTCCTCCGCGATGCGGGAGGCAATCCGCCCCACCGGCAGAAGTCCCTGCGCCCGGTTGGGGATCAGCGGCGAGAAGTCCCAGGGGACGTTGTCGTCCTTCGTCGCCAGGGGCCACCCCTGAAATGTCAGCAGGTGAAGCGCCAGCAGGATCACGGCGGCGATCCGCCAGGCCGCTCCTCGTTCGAGCAACCGGGCCAGGGGCGTTACGGCCAACCCCATCGCCTGAAGCATGAATCGCTGCTGCGTCCGATAGGGGAGGACGACCCAGTAGAGGGCGATGTTCAGCAGAGCCAGCGCCGAGGCCGCCCAGACCCAGCG